>CAIKNO010000031.1 GCA_903828805.1 uncultured Sandaracinus sp.
CCGTCGCGCTGCCGGCGAAGCTGGGGCCTCGTCCGGCTCAGGTACGCCTTGGCCGTCGCCTGCGAGCGCATCCACGAGGTCAGGTCTCGCTCGATCGCCCGCGCATCGACGCCCGGTGCCGCGAACGTCTCCGGACCCTGCGGGCCGGTCCGCTGGCCCGGACCCGCCCCGACGTCGACCCGGAACGAGCTGCGCGCGACCCGCGACGGATCGAGCAGCACCGCGAGGCGGGCCCGACGCTCCTCGGGCGTCTCCGGGCGGGGCGTCGGCGCGACCTCGACCTGCGGCGGGGCGACCTCGACCGGAACGACCTCCGCCACGACCGCCGGGGTCGGAGCCGCGCCCCGGACCACACCGGGGCTCGGCGACACGCGCGGCGTCACGGGCGCCGGTTCGGGCCTCGCCACGACCGGCGCGACCGCCGCGGGCGCCTCCGGCGGGGCGACCGGGGCCGGCGGCTCGACCCGGTCGAATTCCAGCTCGATCTCCGAGGTCTCCGGGCGCTCGACGACCGGCGGACGCGTCGGAGCCGCGAGCAGCGCCAGGGCCGTCAGCGCGTGCGCGAGGACCGAGAGGCCGAACGCCCCGCCGAGCCGCTGTGGATGCCCGACCTGCACGACCTCTTCCGAACCCCCTGCCCTGCCGTTCCTTGGGCACTCCGCCCCGCGGGCGACCGGCACCCTGCGCCAGGGGTCAGAGGTGCGATGCCCGACCCGTCCATGCAAGGCGAGTGCGCGCCCGGGGCCTTCGTTGCACGGTCCGCGGAGGCGTCCTATGGTCGCGCCCCCCCTTGCTCATGGGAGTCGCGATGGCGCTCAAGTTTCCCTCCGCCGAATGGACCGCCGCCTTCAAGGACGCCGTCAACGCGAACGCCGCGTACGGCTCGGCCGGCAAGGACTGGACGCACGGCAAGGTCGCCTACGTCGTCAAGGCCGACCCGAAGCTCGGCACCGACGCGGACATGGCGATGGTCCTCGACCTGCACGAGGGCAGCTGCCGGGGCGCCGCGTACGTCCGCGCCGACGAGGCGACGGACGCCGCGTTCGTCATCGTCGCCGAGTACCCTCGCTGGCGCGAGGTCATGAGCGGCCAGGTCGATCCGACCAAGGCGATGATGCAGAACAAGCTCAAGCTTCAGAAGGGCCACCTTCCGACCATCGTGAAGTTCGTCGTCGCCTCGAAGGAGCTCGTGAAGAGCGCCCTCGCGCTCGACACCCAGTACCCGTTGGACTGAAGCCCGTGGCCGCCATCGACCTCGCCCCCGGCGCCGACGAGAACGGCCTCGCGATGATGCTCGCGACCCTGATGGCCCAGAACCTGGAGGACCATCCGGAGCGCCTCGGGGTGTTCGGGCGGCTCCGAGGCCGGGTGGCCATCCTCGCCGAGGACGCCGACGTCGCGCTCACGCTCGAGTTCCAGCGCGGTCGGGTCGTCGTGCACGACGGGGTCGTCGGCATCCCGGACCTGACCCTGCGCGGCGAGGCCGAGCCCATCGGCGACATGTCGCGGATGGAGTCGTGGGGCCCCTTTCCCGATCCCCGGGGTGAGGTGAACCGCGCGATGTGGAAAGCCCTGCGGGAGAAGCGGCTCCGCGTGTTCGGTCTGCCCCGGGCGCTCCCGCTGCTGCTCGGCATGGGCGACGTGCTCGCGGTCCACTGAGTACCCTCGCACCGCACCCTCGCGCCGCGCCGCACTCTCCCGCCTCACCGCACCCTCGACCCGGTCGCTGCACGGCCTCGACCCCGCCGCTGCAGGCGGTGCGTCCCTCGAGGCCGCGCGCCCTGAGCGCGCACTCGAGACGCACAAAGCAAGACAGCCCCGTCCTTTCGGGCGGGGCTGAAAGCGAGGGGGCTGAAAGCAAGGGGGCTGAAAGCAAGGGGGCTGAAAGCAAGACAGCCCCGTCCTTTCGGGCGGGGCTGTCGGCGTGGTTCGGTCTCCCAGAGACGTTCGATGCTTCGTTCGCTGCGGGCACTCTCGAGCGAGACTCTCGAGTCAGCAGCGTGCAGGGACCGAACCCGGGGCCTGCAGCATCGTCGTGACAACTCGTGTCGTGGCAACCACTCGTGTCGTGGAAACCATTCGTATCGTGGAAACCATTGCGGAAGAGAGGACTTGAACCTCCACGGGGGTTACCCGCCAGATCCTTAGTCTGGTGCGTCTGCCAATTCCGCCACTTCCGCGTGGGGAGCGCGAAGATGTCCGAACCGGGCCCCCATGTCAAGGACGAACCGACGAAATTTCGCCCGCGGACCCCGCGCACCGACGATGCTTGACCGACGCCCCGCCGCCGTGCGCTGATCCGCCGTTCCGGAGGTCGTGGATGTTCCAGGAAGTGCTCAAGGACGTCGTGGAGAACACCGAGGGCGGCCTCGCCGGTCTCGTCATGGGGTTCGACGGCATCCCCGTCGACTCGTACCTCAAGGATCAGCCCGGCGCGCCCGTCGACGTCGAGACCGTGGGCATGGAGTTCTCCGTCATCCTGAAGGAGATCCGACGGGCGGCCGAGCTGCTCGACGCCGGCGAGGCCCGCGAGGTGTCGATCCAGGCCGAGCGCATGACCACCGTCATCCGGCTGATCAACGCCGAGTACTTCGTCGCGGTCGCGCTGGCCCCCGGCGGCAACCACGGCAAGGCCCGCTATCTCCTCCGGACCGGGGCCAGCCGCCTGGCCACCGAACTCTCGGCCTGAGCCTCCGTGCGCGTGCTCGTCCTGCACGGGCCGAACCTCGGCCTGCTCGGCCTCCGCGAGCCTTCGATCTACGGCACCGAGGGCCTGGCCGAGATCGACGGGCGCTTGACGGCGCTCGCCGCGGAGCTCGGGATCGAGGTCGAATGCCGCCAGTCGAACCACGAGGGCGTGCTGCTCGACTGGATCGCCGAGGCCGCACCGCAGCCGAACGGCGCCCCGCGCCGCTTCGACGCGCTGGTGATCAACCCGGGCGCGTACACGCACACGTCGATCGCGCTGCGCGATGCGGTCTCGGCCGTCGGCGTGCCGGCCGTCGAGGTGCACCTCTCGAACGTGCAGGCGCGGGAGAAGTTTCGGCGGCGCTCGTGGCTCGCCCCGGTGTGCGTCGGCACCGTCGCGGGGTTCGGCCCCGACAGCTACGCCCTTGGCTTGCGCGCGGTCGTGGGCTACGAACGGGCGCGCGCAGCGAAGTGACTCACGGCGCGAAGCGTCAAGGACACGGACGGAACGCATGGAGATCGACCTCAAGCAACTCCGCGAGCTCATGCGCTCGCTCAAGCAGTTCGACATCGCCGAGATCGAGATCGAGAAGGATGGCGAGCGCATCCACCTGCGCCGCGGCCCCGAGGCCGGCGCATCCATCCCGCCCTCGTTCTACCTGCCGTCGGCCGTCGGCAGCTCGATCGCCCCGCCGCCCGCGATGTCGCAGGCGAGCGAGGCCCGCCCGTCCACGCCGCCGCCCAGCCCCGCGCTGGACGCGAACGTGGTGGCGATCACCTCGCCCTTCGTCGGGACCTTCTACCGCTCGCCCTCGCCCGACGCCGCGGCGTTCGCCGACGTGGGCAGCGAGATCCGCGTCGGTCAGGTCATCTGCATCGTCGAGGCGATGAAGCTGATGAACGAGATCGAGGCCGAGATCTCCGGCACCGTGGTCGAGGTCCTCGTCGAGAACGGCAAGCCCGTCGAGTACGGCGACGCGCTGTTCAAGGTCCGCAAGGCCTGACATGCGCATCAGGAAGGTCCTGATCGCGAACCGCGGGGAGATCGCACTTCGCGTCATCCGCGCTTGCCGCGAGCTCGGCATCCAGACGGTCGCCGTGCACAGCACCGTGGACGCGAACGCGCTCCACGTCCGGTTCGCCGATCAGGCCGTCTGCATCGGCCCGGGCAAGAGCTCGCTGAGCTACCTGAACATCCCGGCGATCATCGCGGCGGCGGAGATCACGGGCGCCGACGCGGTGCACCCGGGCTACGGGTTCCTCTCGGAGAACGCGGAGTTCGCCGAGATCTGCAACCAGTGCGGGCTGACCTTCATCGGGCCGAGCCCCGACGACATGCGCAAGTGGGGCGGCAAGGTGCCCGCGCGGGCCCTCGCCCGCTCGCTGGGGATCCCCCTGCTGCCCGGCACCGAGGTGCTCGAGACCGCCGAGGAGGCGGTGCGGGCGGCCGAGTCGATCGGCTTCCCCGTGATCCTCAAGGCGAGCGCGGGCGGTGGCGGCCGCGGCATGAAGATCGTGCGCAACGGCGAGGAGCTGCTGCGCGTGTTTCCGCAGGCCAAGGCGGAAGCCATCGCGGGCTTCAAGAACGGCGATCTCTACCTCGAGCGCTACGTCGAGGAGCCGCGGCACATCGAATTCCAGGTGCTCTGCGACCCGCGCCAGAACCTCCAGATGGTGCTCGGCGAGCGCGAGTGCTCGATCCAGCGGCGGCACCAGAAGCTCGTCGAAGAGGCGCCCAGCGTCGCGATGACCGACGAGATGCGGGCGGACATGACCCGCACGATCGCCCGCGCGATGAAGGAGACCGGCTACACCAGCGCCGGCACCCTCGAGTTCCTGCTCGACGAGCGCGGCAATCTCTACTTCATGGAGATGAACACGCGGATCCAGGTGGAGCACCCGGTCACCGAGATGGTGACCGGCATCGATCTGGTGGCCGAGCAGCTGCGGATCGCGGCGGGCGAGGCGCCGGAATTCCCCCGGGAGCCCGTGAAGCCCCGCGGGCACGCGCTCGAGTGCCGCATCAACGCCGAGGACCCCGTGACGTTCGCGCCCTGGCCCGGCCTGATCACCGAGTACCACCCTCCGGGCGGAACCGGGGTGCGCGTGGACGGCGGCGTCTTCGGCGGGTGGCGTGTGCCCGGCGACTACGACTCGCTGCTCGTGAAGCTCATCACGTACGGCCGGAACCGCGAGGAGTCCGTGAGGCGGATGAGGCGCGCGCTGGGCGAGACGATCATCGCTGGCATCCGGACGAACATCCCCCTGCACGAGCGGATCCTCGCGCATCCGGACTTCGAGGCCGGGCGTCTCTCCACCCGCTTCCTCGAGCGTCTCGGGCCCGTCAGCCCCCCTCCGAGGTGAGCGATTCGCGGCGCGCCGTCGGCCAGTCTTGACCTGGCATTCGGCGCGCCCGTAGACTCGGCCTCTCTCGCGTGGTCGGGCGTCCCGGTCGTCGGGACGTGACGAGGCGCGGCGGATTTCCACGTGAGCGTCGATCGCACGAAGATTCTCGAAGCTGCCCAGAAGCACCTCGCCAAGGGCGCATACGAGAAGGCGATCTCGGAGTTCCTCAGGCTCGTCCAGGCCGACCCGTCCGACGTGCGGACGTGGTTGAAGATCGGGGACCTGCATCGCAAGCGCGGATCGGCGAAGGACGCGGTCGACACGTACCTCCGCGTCGCCGACCAGTACGCGAAGCTGGGTGATTTCCACAAGGCCGTCGCGGTCCACAAGCAGATCCTGACGATCGACGCGACTCGCCTCGACGTGCAGTTGAAGCTCGCCGAGGCGTACGAGCGACTGCAGCTCACGAGCGACGCGCTCGGCACGTACGAACAGGTGTCGGCCCAGTACGCCCGCCAGGGGAACGTCGAGCAGGCCCTCGCGGTCCTCGGACGGATGGCGGCCCTCGAGCCCGACAACGTGGCCATTCAGATCAAGTACGCCGAGGCCCTGAGCCGCGCGAATCGGCCTCAGGAGGCCGCCGCCGCCTTCGAGGCCGGAGGCCGCCTGCTCCAGGCCCAAGGCCGCATCGACGATTACCTGAAGGTCGCCGAGCGCCTGCTCTTCCATCGCCCCGACGACGTCGAGACCGCACGCGAAGTCGCGGGCCTCTACCTGGCCCGACAGGATCCGAAGCGCGCGCTGACCAAGCTTCAGGTCTGCTTCAAAGCCGACCCCAAGGACATCACGACGCTGATGTCGCTGGCCGAGGCCTTCCTCCAGTTGGCCCAGTTGCCGAAGGCCATCAGCGTGCTGCGCGAGGTCACCCGGATCCACCAGGAGGCCGGGCGCTCCGAGGAACGTGCGAGGACGCTGAAGCGAATCCTCGAGCTGGATCCGGGAGACGCCGAGGCGCGGCAGGCGCTCGCCGGATACGCCGCGCAGGCGGCCCCCGTGGCCGCCCCCAGGAGGGAGTACGGACCGCCGCCGGGTGCCGTCGTGCAGGCGACCTCCGATCCCTCCGACGAGGCCACCGACGCCTTCGACGGTGAGGACATCCCGGGCGCCCCTTCCCTCGACGAGCAAGGGTCCACCGCGAGCACCGACGACGGGGAGATCGACGACGCCGAGACCCCGGACGACGACGTCGAGATGTGGGACGCCGACGAGGAGCCACCCGCCGTGGTCCCCCACCACGCTGCGGTCCCCAGCCTCGTCGTGGGGGGCGTCGAGCCCAACGGCGCGTCGGTGCCGGTTCCACGCGCTGCCGACATCGCGCCGGGCGCACGCACGTCGAGCGGGGGCACGCTGTCGCCCGAGCTGGCGCGCGACGCGATGGTCGCGAAGCTGTGGACCGAGTGCGAGGTGTTCCAGCGCTATGGCCTCAAGGCCAAGGTCGTCGAGCAGTTGCGCCGGATCCTGACCCTCGAGCCTTCGCACGTGGGTGCGCGTGAGCGGTTGAAGGACGCGCTCATCGACCGCGGCGATTTCGTCGCGGCTGCGGCCGAGCTCCACGCGCTCGCCGATCTGCATGCCGACCAGCCCGCCGCCGCCATGGTGTACCTGCGGGAGATCTTGCTCCTCGATCCGCTCGACGCCGCAGCGAAGCACCGCCTCGCGCGGACCGCCGAGCGACCGGCGCCCCTCGCTTCGGAGCTCACTTCGCCCGAGGTCGAGGAGTTCGAGGCGGAGAAGACCGTCTTCGAAGCCTCGGACAGCGCCGACGCGGAACCCTTCGCCCCGCCGACCCTCGAGCGCCCGCTCGAGCCGGAGCCGGTCCCCGCGCGCGACGAAGACGAGCTCTCCATCGACGTCCCGTCGGCCCGGGTGGGCGCTCCCGTCGAAGGTGACGCCGCCGAGGAGGCGACCACGGACGGCGCGGACTCCGGAGCCCCCGACGACGGGCGAGCGGGCCCGGAGATCACGGCGGACGAGGACGCCGGCGGCGACGAGTTGTTCTTCGTCGACGACGACCCGGACACGAGCCCGCCGACCATCGAACGATCCGTGTCCGACGACGAGGAGGAGGCCACACTCGAGGAGGCCGACCTCGCCCTCTCGACCTCCGAGTTTCCCCCGGAGACACCGGCGAGCCCCCGGACGCAGGGCGACCTCCTGGCGCCGATGAGCCCGGAGGAGTTCGAGCGCGCCCCGGGCCTCGCGGCCGCTGGCGATGCCCGCGACGAGGTCCCGATCCGCGCAGTGCACGCCGGCGGCGATGTCGAGGACCTGCTCGACGAGGCCGATTTCTACGTCGCGCAGGGGCTCTTCGACGATGCGCGCGCGATGCTGGAGGAAGCGGTCCGCACCTACCCGCGGAACCGGCTGATCGCCGACAAGCTCGCCGACCTCGACGAAGTCCTGGCCGCCCGCAGCAGGGCCTCCCGGAAGGTGACGGCGCCGGAAGACCACAGCTTCGCGCTCGCCGAGCGGCTGGCCGCGGACCTCGACGAGACGCCCGCTCCTGGAGAAGATCCCGGCGGCGACGTGCTCGACGTCGACCATGTCTTTTCCCAGTTCAAGAAGGGCGTCGAGGCCCAGGTCTCACCCGACGACGTGGCGACCCACTTCGACCTCGGGATCGCCTACAAGGAGATGGGCCTCGTCGTCGACGCGGTGGCCGAGTTCGAACGCTGCACGGACCATCCCGAGAAGGAATGCATCGCGCACGCGATGATCGGCGTGTGCCACTTCGAACAGGGCGCGTACGCCCAGGCGATCGCCCACTTCAAGAAGGGCCTCTACGCCGAGGTCAAGACCGAGCGCGAGGAGACCGGCCTCTACTTCGAGCTGGGCTGTGCGTACCAGGCGTCCGGCGATGCACGCGAGGCCCTCTACTACTTCGACAAGGTCCGCAGACGGGACGCCTCGTTCCGGAACGTCGGAGACCGGATCGCGGCCCTCGCGCGGGACGTCGCCTCGGCGCCCGCGTCCGCGGCGTCCTCGGCCGACGACGTCGACGCCGCCTTCGACGATCTCATGGGCGACGATCTCTGAAGCGACGATCGCTGAAGCGACGATCGCTGAAGCGACGATCGCGTGCCCCGCGTGACCAGGAGTCGTCGTGCTTTCGACGGTCTCATGGGCGACGAACTCTGAAGCCCCTCTCAGGAGGCGGCGGCTTCAGATCGGGATCGAATCGCACCCGAACAGCACGTCGAGCCCGCCGCCCGACGTGCCCGTCTCGGCGCGGGCGAGATCGCAGGACGACGGGCACAGGATGACCCGCGTCGGCCGCGCCTCGTCGTCGTAGTACCACCCGCCGACGGTGCCGTCGCACCCGGCC
>CAIKNO010000032.1 GCA_903828805.1 uncultured Sandaracinus sp.
CAGCCAACCGCGATCGAGCCCTGGGCGTGGAAGCGACACCGGATTTCCCACGCCGTCCCGCAGCGCGTAGTAGCGCTGGAGTCCCCCGCCGAGGAGCAGGGCCGCGACCGTCCGGCATCCCGCGCAGCAGTAGTCGTCGTCCGTGCCCGAGGGCAGCGCCCCCGTGCAGTGCGCGCACCGTCGCGCGGCCTCGATCGGCTGGCTGGACCACGTGACATCCATCGTCGCGGGCGACCGCTGTGCACGGAGCGGGCCACGCGGTCGCGGCCACGGTCGGCATCCTCGTTGCTCTCTGCCCGCGCGATGGACGCTTGGATGCCAGCGCTGTCGGGTTTGCTCGCGGGGGCGGCGAGCGCCCCTCATTGCGTCGCCATGTGCGGACCGCTCGCCGTGTTCGCGTCCGGTCTGGACCCCGCGAAGGCCCGCGGACGCCTGGCCCGTCATCAACTCGGGCGTGGTCTCGCGTACACCGCGCTCGGCGCCATCGCGGGCCGGAGCGGCGCTGCGCTCACGCGCTTCCTGGCACCGGACTGGGTGTCGATCGGACTCGGGGTCCTGCTCGCGGCTGGGATGCTCCTCGCGGCCTCGAGGCTTCGGGGGTCGGGGCGCTCGTCCAGGGGCTCGATCGTCTCCATCGGGCGTCGCCCGCGTCGTTCGCTCGCCACGCGGCTCTTCGCGTGGATGCCCGAAGATCCCACGTGGATCGGGGTGATCTCGGCGCTGCTTCCGTGCGGGGCGCTCTACTCCGCGCTCTTCATCGCGGCGGGGGCCGGGACCGCCGCCGCGGGCGCGGCGTCCATGGCGGCGTTCGCCCTCTCGAGTGGCCTCGGGCTGCTCGCGGCGGGCGCTTGGTCGGCGCGGCCATCGGAGAACGTCCGCCGTGGTCTCGCCGCGGTGATGGTGGTGGGCGCGCTCCTGGTGCTCGTCCGTTCCGCGGCCCACGCGCTCGCGCCGTCGGTGGCGTCGTCGTGCCACGCCGAGCCCTGAGACGACGCGTCAGGCCCGCGCCGCCAGATGCCGCGTGAGGTCCTCGTACGAGAGGGGCTTGGGAAGCAGCACCGCCTGCGCGTCCTCTTCGTGAAGCCGACCTCCGACCACCTCGGGGTAGCTCGTCACCATCACGATCAGCGCCGCGGGCAGGTGGGCCCGCGCGGCCCGCGCGACCGCGAGTCCGTCGGCGTGCGGGAGCCGATAGTCGACGATCAACACGTCGGGACGCGGATCCTGGGCCACCCGGGCGATCGCGACCCAACCGTCGGTGACGACCTCCACGTCGTGCCCATCTTCGCGCAAGAGTTGCGCGAGCATCCGCGCAGCGTTTGCGTCGTCCTCCACCAGCAGCACGAGGTCACGGGACGGGCGCGGGGTCATCGTGCCTCGTGGCACTCAACGACCGTGCCACCACGCGCGCGAATGCGGGCGCGCTACTTCGGCTTCCGGGTGCCCTGACCGTACTCCTGCAGTCGGTACTGGATGGTCCTGACGCTGAGGTCGAGCATCTCGGCGGTGCGGGTGGTCGAGCCGCCCATCGCGTCGAGGGTCGTCAGGATCGCGTGCCTCTCGATCGCGGCCATCGTCGCGCCGGGGATATGCGGCGCGCCCTTGCCCGCCATGGCGGGCTGGATGGGCAGGTCCTGGGCGTCGATCTGCGTCCCCTCGGCGAGCAGCACTGCGCGCTCGATCGCGTTCTCGAGTTCGCGCACGTTGCCGGGCCACCGGTGGGCCGCGAGCTTCGCATAGGCGGCATCGGTGAACGATGCGAGGTCCCTGCCGTTCTCCTGTACGAACCTTCGAAGGAAATGATGGGCGAGGGCCGCGAGGTCGCTTCCCCGCGCGCGCAGCGGCGGCATGTCGATGTGCACGACGTTCAGGCGGTAGTACAGATCCTCCCGGAACCGTCCTTCGGCGACGTCGGCGAGGAGATCCCGGTTCGTCGCCGCGATCAATCGGACGTCGACCCGCAGCGAATCGCTGCCGCCGACCCGCTCGAAGGTGCGCTCCTGCAGGACGCGGAGCAGCTTCACCTGCACCCCCGGCGGGATCTCGCCCACCTCGTCGAGGAAGAGCGTGCCGCCATGCGCTTGCTCGAAGCGCCCGACGCGCTTTCGGTCCGCGCCGGTGAAGGCGCCGCGTTCGTGGCCGAAGAGTTCGGACTCGAGCAGGCTCTCGGCGAGCGCCGCGCAGTGAAGCGCGACGAAGGGCTTGCCGGCGCGGGGACTGCGGGCGTGGATGGCCTTGGCGAGCTCTCCCTTGCCCGTGCCGCTCTCGCCGGTGATCAGCACGGTGGCGCGGGCGGGCGCGACCTGCGCCACGACCTTGTACACCTGCTGCATGGCCGGAGAGGTGCCGAGGAGGCCGTCGAGCCCGGAGAGGTCGCGTTCGCGCAGCTGGCGGCGAAGCTGCGCGGCCTCGAGCCTCAGGTCCCTCCGCTCGATGGCTCGTGCGATGGCGACCTCGAGCTCGTCGAAGTCGATGGGCTTCACGAGGTAGTGCTCGGCGCCGCGCCGCATCGCCTCGACCGCGGTCGACACGTCGCCAAAGGCCGTGACGACGATGACGGGCAGCTCGGGGAAGGCCGCCCGCGCCTTCTCGAGCAGCTCGAGGCCGTCCATCGTGGGCATCTTCAGGTCGGTGACCACGACGTCTGGCGCGCGCTCGTGAAGGCGCTCGAGCGCCTGCGCGCCGTCGGAGGCGAGGTCGACCTCGAACCCCTCGAGCTGGAGAAGCTTCTCCAGCCCCGAGCGCGCGCTCGGTTCGTCGTCGACCACCAGGATCCGGGAGCGAGAAGTCATGACCCGTCCTCGTTGGAGATGGGGAGGCTGATGCGGAACACGGTGCGTCCCGGGGCGCTCTCGACGTCGATCGACCCGCGGTGGTCCGTCACGATCCGATGGACGATCGCCAGACCGAGGCCGGTCCCCTGCGGCTTGGTCGAGAAGAACGGATCGAAGATCGGTGCCTCGGTGCTGGTCAGCCCGGGGCCGTCGTCCTCGACCTCGAGCAGCGCGTGACGGGGGCGCCGTCGGAGGCGCACCACGACCCGGCCGCCGGGCGTCTCGGCGACGGCCTCGAGGGCGTTCTTCACGAGGTTCAGGAGGGCCTGCTCGAGCTTTGCCGCGTCCCCGTCGACGATGGGCGAGGCGGTCCCCAGGTCGCTGACGAACGAGGCGCGGGCCGCCCGCGCGTCCGCTTCGAGGAGCCCGACGATGCGCTCGGCGATCGTCCGGAGCGAGAGGGGCGCGAGGGTCGGCGTCGAAGGCCGCGCGAACACGAGGAAGTCCTTCACGAGCGCGGAGAGCCTGCGGATCTCGTCGCCCACGAGGTTCACGGCGTCGAGGGCGTCCCGCGAGGCCCCTTGCCTCGCGAGCGCGCGGTCGAGGAACGTCACGTGGAGCAGCGCGCCGTTCAACGGATTGCGAATCTCGTGGGCGAGCCCGGCGGCGAGCGTCCCGATCGCGGCGAGCTTCTCCGTCTGCATCATCCGCTGCTGCAGGGCGCGCTCGTCGGTGACGTCCGAGCCCACGGCGAACACGACGACGTCGTCCTCGGCGCCGTGCGAGAGGCGCAGCGCGACCGAGCGACGACGGCCCGACCGCGTGACGATCTCGCACTCCCACGCCTGCTGCGCCGTCGGGTCCGCGGCCACGGCGGCGAGCCGTGCGTGGCCCGCGGCGCGATCCTCCTCGGGCAGGAACAGCTCCACGAAGGACCACCCGAAGGCCTCGTCGCGGGCGCGTCCGGTGACGCGCTCCGCCTCGCGGTTGAACAGCACGATCTGGCCGTCGGCGTCGAGCCCCACGACCATCGCTCCGGCGAGCTCGACGGCGTGCACGTACCGATGCTCGCTGCGGGCGAGGGCCTGTTCGAGCTGCTGCTTCTCGTGGCGCTCGATCCGTTGGAGGCGCGCGATGAAGTCGTCGCGGTACGTCTCGAGCATGATCGCGAGCTCGAGGTCCAGGATGCGACCGAGGGCGAGCCGCATCGAGGGGGCGCCGGGGTGCCCGTCGGCGATGCCTTCGAGCGAAAGTCGGAGCACCGACATCGCGGTGAACATGTAGCGCTGAGGCAGCCCGATGCGCACGTGGACGAGACCGATCTTCGCGCGCTCGACGAAGTACGACCCGTCGTGCGGGCCTGTGCAGAGTCGCTCCATCCACCGCACGAGCGCGACCTTGAGCCGCTCGATCTGCGCGTCATCCCGAAAGACGGCGTGCGCATCGTCATGCTCGCGAATGCGCTCGTAGAACCGGTCTGCGATCGGACGGAAGTGAGGTCTTGCGAGGACACCGAGCGCGCGGAGCGCAGCCGGGTCGGCCTCGGACCACCGGACGTAGCGCTTCATCTCGTCGAACAGGGTCTCGGCGGACGTCATCGGCCCCGCGAATCTAGTCCTCGGCCCTGCACGCTTCCAGCGCCCCAATGGGGTTCAGACCTCCGGGGATCCGAGGCGTGCGGCGTTCCACGCGGCGAAGGAGCGGGCCCTCAGCGGGCGTGGACGTCGGCCTCGGCCTTCTCGAGCTCGCCCTGTGCAGCCTCCCAGCGGAGCGTCAATTCGTCGACCTTCTCGGCGTCGGTCTGCATCGCCGTCAGCATCGCGAAGCGCTGCGCATCGGGCAGCTGTGCCGTCGGATCGCAGAGCTGCTCGTTGCGTTCCTTCTGCTTCGTCTCGAGCTCCGCGATGCGGGTCATCAGCTCGTCGACCTTCTTCTGGAGGGGCGCGAGCTTCTTGGCGCGCAGCTCGCGCTGCCGTGCCTCTTCCCGCTTGCGCGTCTTCTCGTCGTCTCGGCCTCGCGCAGCTCCGGAATCGACGGCGGTCGACGCCGGCATCGAGGGGGCCGCCGGTGCCGGCCCTCCGGGCGCGCGCGGCTTGCCCTCGGACGGTCGGGGGGCGACGGACTCGCTCCGCTTCGGGGCGTCGGTGACGGCCTCGCCGCTGCGCTTCGCGCGGCTGAGCTGGAGGTAGTCGTCGAGGCTGCCCGGATACTCGAGCACCTTGCCGTCCTCGACGAGCCAGATCTTGTTGGCGAGGCGGCGCACGAGCGCGCGGCTGTGGCTCACGAAGAGCATCGTGCCCTCGTAGCTCGCGAGCGACTCGATGAGGCTCTCGCACGATGCGAGGTCCAGGTGGTTCGTCGGCTCGTCGAGCAGCAGCAGGTTGCCCGGGTCGACCATCAGCCGCGCGAGGGCGACCCGCGCGCGCTCGCCGCCGCTCAGGACCTGCACGGGCTTGTCCACGTCGTCGCCGCTGAACAGGAACGCTCCGAGGACGCTGCGGACGCGCGTCTGACCCATGTCCTTGGCGACGGCGGCCACTTCCTGCAGCACCGTGCTGCGCGGATGCAGCAACTCGGCGTGGTGCTGCGCGTAATAGCCGGGCTTCACGTTGTGCCCGGTGGCGATGGAGCCCGCGCTCGGCTCGAGCTCGCCGGCGATCATCTTCAGGAGGGTCGTCTTGCCCGCGCCGTTCGGCCCGACGATGCCGATGCGATCGCCGCGGTAGACCGTCACGTTCACTTGCGGGAGCACGACGTGCTCTCCGTACGCCTTGCGCACGCCGTCGACGCGCACGACGTCGTGGCCTGCGCGCTCCACCTGTGGGAACGCGAAGCTCATCGTGCGCCGCTTCCGGTACGTCTCGACGGACTCCATCTTGTCGAGCGACTTGATGCGGCTCTGCACGGCCTTGGCCTTGGTGGCCTGGGCCCGGAAGCGGCTGATGAAGAGCTCCGCCTTCTCGCGCTCGCGCTCGAGGTTCTTGGCCTTGTTCTCGAGGATCTCCTCCTCCTCGGCGCGAAGCTCCAGGTACTTCTCGTAGTTGCCCGGGTACTGCCTCACGCCCTCGACCTCGAACGTGACGATGCGGCGCACCTGCTCGTTGAGAAATTCCCTGTCGTGCGAGATCAGGACGAAGGCGCGGGGATAGCGTGCGAGGAAGTCGCTGAACCAGGCGACCGACGGCATGTCGAGATGGTTCGTGGGCTCGTCGAGGAGCAGGACGTCGGGCCGCTGGAACAGCAACGCCGAGAGCACCGCGCGCATCTTCCAGCCGCCGGAGAACTCCGCGAGGTCACGGCCGAGGTCCCGCTGCGAGAACCCGAGACCGCCGAGGATCTTGATGGCCTCGTGCTCCGAGTAGAGCGTGTCGAAATGGGCGATCTCGCCGTGCAGGTCGGCGAGGCGGCCCGCGGCCGCCATCAATGCATCGTCGCCGGCATCGGACGCGGCGGCGTAGTCCGTCTCGGCCTCGAGCAACTGCGCTTCGAGCACCGCGCGCCCGGGCACGCTGGCCTTGACGAACTCCAGCAGTCCCTTGCCGCCCTCGACGGCGATGTCCTGCGAGAGCCAGCCGATGCGCGCCCCACGGGCCATCCGCATCTGGCCGACGTCGAGGTGCTGCTCCCCCGCGAGCACCCGGAGCAGCGTGCTCTTGCCCGAGCCGTTGGCGCCGATGAGGCCGATGCGGTCTCCCTCGGCGATGCGCAGGGACAGTTCTTCGAAGAGGGTCCGGGCGCCGAACGAGACGGCCGCATTCTCGAGGACGAGGTTGCTCACGGGCCGGGGTATAGCGCTGCTGTGACGCTCCGGCCCGACGTCGTGTCGACGGGCCCCCGTCGGGCCTCGCCCGAGGGGCGCCTGCGGCGCCTCGCGGGCGTCCATGCCGCTCCCGAGGACGGACCTCGTCTCGGGGCTCGGCTCAGATCCGCCCGAGCAGCCGTCCGAGGTTGGCCCGCTCCCAGCGCAACGCCTCCGCGTACCCGGGGTAGGCCGCCTCGCGGCGGCGAAACTCCTCCGTGTGATAGAGGACCCGGTGCGCCTCCTCCCGTCCCGGTTCCACGTGGTGGAGCATCTCGTGAAAGACGATGTACTCGACGAAGGTGCGGGGCACCCAGGCCTGGTCGAGGAGCGGATGGAGGCGGATCAGCTTCTCGGCGTGCGTGTACGTGCCGAGGCGGATGCTCCGCCGTCGCCCCTTCGGCGTTTGGCGGCCCCACGTGATCGTCACGCCTTCGAGCGCGCCCGGAAAGTGGGCCTCCTCGACGGCCGCGAAGATGGCCGTCAGGTCGTGGTGCCGCCCCTGGGGGCGGAGCACCGTTCGTCGTGGCGACGCGGTCGAGGGGTCGCGGTGCGCTGCGATGAAGTCACCGAGCCGCTTCGAGGCCCGCCGGCAGCCCGACTTGAGGTAGCGGCCGATGGCGTCGACGACGTCGGCGTCGGCGTCGAGGAACATGCGGTGGAGGCGCACGACGATCTTCGCCTCGGTCCGTGTGGTCGAGAGCATCGTGCGCCGGTTGCGGGTGATCTCGACCTCGACGCGCCGTCCGAGCGCGGTCGCGATCGAGGCCTCCAGGGCGAGCCGCGCAGGGTGCTCGGAGGCCAGGTAGGCGCCGAGGGCGGGCGGAAGAACGAGGATGGCGTCGCTCTCAGTCGGGTCGCGGCGCGGCGCGGCGCCGACGTCCGGGGGCGAAACAGCCAGGGGCTCGAGGGGATGTCCCGTCGAGGGCGCCTGTCGCTCGAAGTTCAGCGTGAGCTGGGGCGCCTGGGTCCGTGCCGAGCCCGGTGCGCACGCGCGGGGGCGCGGCGCATGCGCGCCCGCTGGGGTGGGGTCGAACGGGATGTTCTGCTGCTCTCCCCGCATGCGCGTTCGAGCGTGATCTCGCCGCCCGCGAAGTCAACAGCCCCCGACCGCGCGGACGCCGTGCCCACGGTCCGCCGGGACCGTTCCACGCCGAGCCCGCCGGCATGAACGTCAACGAAAGGCGTGCAACATCCGCCGCGTCTCCCGCTCGAGGCCCTCGGAGAGGGTGCCGACGGCGACCACCTGGAGATGGTCGGCGCGCACGGTGGCGCGGGCGGCCTCCGAGAGGTCCTCGGGGCGGACCGACTCGATTCGCCGCACGAGGTCGGTCACGCCCAGCGGCCGATCGAAGAGGCTCTGGAACACGAGCAACTCCGCGAGCTGCGCATCGCGATCCACCGACGCCCGCAGGTCGAAGAGCGCCCGCGTGCGCGCCTTCTCGAACTCCCGGGCCTCGATCGGTCCATCGCGCAACCCCACGAGCAGATCGAGGACCGTGCGCACGAGGGAGGCCGTCTTGCCGTGTTCGACCGAGGCGCCCACCTCGAACACGCCGACGTCTTCGTACGCGTCGAAGCCGCCGAACGTCTCGTAGGCGAGCCCGAGGTCCTCGACGACGGTGCGAAACAGCCGTGTGCTCATGCCGTCGTCGAGCACGCGGGCCAGCAGCTCGGTCGCGTCGAGCAGAGGATGCCCCTCGCCCACGCCGGGCATGACGAGGCGGACGTCGGTCTGGCTGCCCGGCGCATCGACGTGGCTGAGGCGCGGGCCGCGCATCGCCTTCGACAGCGGTGCGGCCACCTGCCGCTCGCCAGGGCGGAGGCCTCCGAAGCACGACTCGAGGGTCGGTGATAGGAGCTCGGGCGTGATGGCCCCTGCGATGCCGAGCGCCATGTTGCGCGCGACGTAGTGCCGGGCATGCCACGCCCGGAGCGCGGCGTCGTCGAAGCGGGCGAGGTTCGCCTCGGTGCCGGCGATCTTGAAGCCCAGCGGGTGGGTCCCGAAGAGCGCGCGATGGGCGAGGTCGTCGGGGTCGATGTCGCGGCCGTCCTCGTCGAGCCCCTCGAGGATCTCCTCGCGAACGATGCGCTTCTCGAGCTCCGGGTGCAGCAGCGCGGGGTGCTGGAAGATCTCGGACAGGAGCGCGATGCCCTGGGGCGCATGCTCCGGCGGCAGCGTCAGGTCGTACGTGGTGAAGTCCGCGCGGGTCGCGGCCTGGAGCGTGCCGCCGAGCTCCTCGACCGCGAGGTTGAACGCGTGCGCGGTGGGATGCTGCGCCGTGCCGCGGAACAGCATGTGCTCGAGAAAGTGGGAGATCCCGTTGTCCCGAGCGCTCTCGTGGCGCGCCCCCACGCGCACGCCCGCCACGATCGTGACCGTGTGGAGATGCGGCAGCGGCGTCACGGCCACCTTGAGGCCGTTGGAGAGCGTCCGCTGCTGCACCTCGACGGAGAGCGGGGTCACGCGGCGGCGACGGCTCCGCGGGGACGCTCGACGGCCGATTCCGCGCCGCTGCCTGCGGCTCCAGAACCCGAGCCGCTGCCGGAACCCGAGCCGCTGCCGGAACCCGAGCCGCTGCCGGAACCCGAGCCGCTGCCGGAACCCGAGCCGCTGCCGGAACCCGAGCCGCTGCCGGAACCCGAGCCGCTGC
>CAIKNO010000033.1 GCA_903828805.1 uncultured Sandaracinus sp.
CATCCGGCGCTGGGAAGCGTCCCTCGAGCTGCGCGTGCCGCTGACCGAGTCTCTCGGGCTCGTGCTCTTCGCCGATGCGGGGAACGTGAGTCGCACCGACGACTTCCACTTCGACGTCGTCAACCTCGCCTTCGGTCCGGGCCTCCGCTACCGCACGCCGATAGGTCCACTGCGCCTGGACTGGGCCATTCGCCCCCGCGAGACCGAGTACGTCGGCCCCAGCGCCGCAGACCCTCGTCCGCCCGTCTGCTCGGCCACGGTGACCGACGAATGCCGACCGGGTGCCGATGTGTTCTCGAGCGTGCCCGGGGCTATCCACATCACCATCGGAGAGGCGTTTTGAGACGCTCGCTCCAGCGCATGGCGCGGGCCCTGGGCTGGACCGCGGTCGCGCTCGCCTGCATCGCGACGAGCAGCCTCTACCATGCAGGGTTGCCGCGCGCGCGCAGCCTGGTCCGGGTGCTTCTGGAGTCGATGGTCTCCGACGCCATCCGCGGCCGCCTGGAGATCGGCCGCCTCGACGCGCTCTCGTTCGACCACCTCGAGGCGACCGACGTCCGACTGCTCGATCTGCAAGGGCGAGCGGTCATCGAGCTCGACCACCTGGAAGGATGGTTCGACCTCCAGGCGCTCCTCCGCAGGCGCGTGGTCCGCTTCTCCGCCGCGCACGTCGAGCACGCGCGCGTCCGCCTGCACCGCGTCGGCCCGGACGGGGCGTCGATCTCCCTCGTGGAGGCCTTCGAGCCGTCCACGCCCTCGACGTCCGGTCCGGGACGCGCATCGCCCGTGCCCGTGTTCGTCGACGGCATCCGGCTCGACGACGTCGAGGTCGAGGGCGATGTCCCTGGTTACGACGGGCTCCATCTCGAGCGGCTCTCGGTCCTCGGGCAGGTGGAGGTGGATCGCACCCTCCTGCTGCAGATCCGCAGCGGCCGCGGCACGATGACCGGCCCCTATCCTGGCGAGACCTCCATCGAGCAGCTCGCCGTCCGCTTCGACACCGATCCCGGGCGCCGTCTCGAGGCGACGGCGGCGGTCCGCCGGGGCGACGACACGGCCCGGGCCACGCTCACGCTCTCGGGGACCGACGACCCCACGGCGTCGCCCCAATTGCGGCTCGACGTGCACACCGACGGGCTGAGGGCCGAGACGCTCGCCGAGATGCAGATCCCGACGACGCAGGTGCTCTCGGGGCCCGTGCACGGCGACCTGCGCCTCGAGGGTCCGGTCGACCGGCTGTCCCTCGACGCCTACGTCATCCACGCCTCGGGCCCGGTGCGCGTGCACGGTTCCCTCCCCCGCGGCGGGCCCGTCACGCTGCAGGCGTGGGTCCGCGACTTCGAGCTGCGGGCACTCGTGCCACGCGTGCCTTCCATGCGGGTCAGCGGGACCGCCGAGGTGTCGATCGACACGTCCCCCTCGCCCGCGACGACGCGACGTCCGACCGAGTGGAGGATCGCCGCGGAGCCGGTCGAGCTGGGGGGAATCCTCTGGCCCGGCTTCGAAGCGCGCGGCGGGATCCTCGAGGAGACCGTGCACCTCGACGAGGTCCGGGCGCCGCACCTCGGAGGGCATCTCGAAGCCAGCGGGCGCGTGGGTTTCGACGGGAGGCTCGATCTCCACGGCCGGTTCGACGTGCGGGACATCGGCGCAGACCCCAACGTGGCCAGGCTCGCGCCGGGCACGCACGGGGCCGCCCGCGGACGCGTCGATGCCACCGCCTCGGCGGGCGGGGAGGCCCTGAACATCGCCGCCGAGGTGACGTTCACCAACGCGCGACAGGGACGTTCCTCCGCCTCGCAGCTCGTGCTCCGCGGGAGGGTGCGAGGCGCCCTCGACGCTCCGGTCGTGCGCGTCGATGCCGAGGCCCGGGGGCTGACGGCGGGCGGCGTCTCGTTCGGCGATTCGACGGCGCATGTCGATGGAGGGCCGAGCCTCTACGCGCTCCGGTGGAGATCGGCGGGCAGCGACGTGCGCCGACTCGACCTCGTCGGCTCCGCGCGCCGCGCCGCCGGCGGCTGGGACATCGAGGTCCCCGAGCTCACGGTCGATCTCGGCACCGGCGCGATGGAAGGGGGCCTCGAGCACCTGCGGTGGACCGCGCGGCGCGTCGACGTCGTCGGTCTCGCGCTCCGTGGCCACGGCCAGCTCGTCCGAGGTGAAGCCCATCTCGACGACCGGCGATTTCCCAGCGCCGCGAGCCTCGACCTCGAGGGCCTGCCGATGGATCGCATCGGCCCGCTCCTGGGCCCCCGCTTCGCGACACTCCGCGGCACCGGCCATGTGCACGCATCGCTGTCGGGACCGCTGAGCGCGCCGGTCCTCGAGGCGCGCGGAGAGCTGACCGGGCTTGGAATCGGCGTGTCGCCAGGGGTCTCGCTTCGATGGACGCTCGCGCACGCCGACGGTCGGTTGATCACCGACGCCCGCGCGCGCCTCGAGGACGGCAGCTGGATCGAGGCCGCTGGCCCCATCGTCGTGCCCCTCGCCGACCTGTCCGATCCCGAGCAATTCCGCCGATCGGCGCAGTTCGACGTCACGGTTCGCGCGAGCACCATCGCGCTCGCACCGATGGTCCGGTGGCTCCGTGCGGTCGGAAAATCGGAACTCGCGGGGACCCTCGGATTTTCCGTGGGACTCACGGGCAGCCTCGATGCGCCGGCGCTCTCGAACGGCACCGTGCTGCTCGACCGGATCTCGTGGATCGGCTCCTCCGAGGTGCGCAGCAAGATCGCCTTCTCGCTGCGGGACGGCCGGCTGAACGTGCAACGCGCGTGGGTGGCCGATGCCCGCGGAGAGCTCGGGCTCCTCGAAGCCGGCATCCCGCTCTCGCTCACGGATCGCCCCGACAGCATCGACGACTTCCTGCGTTCCCTCCACGACGAGGCGTGGTACGCGGCACTCCGCATCGAGCCACGGCGGCTGGATGGCTGGCCACGCCCGCTCCCCAAGTTCCTCCCGCCGGGCCTGGAGCTCGCGCTGAGCGTGACCGCGGGCGCCGCGGAGGGTGCGCCCCCCCCGGGCCGACCTCGCCTCCACGCTGGCGTGGGTCGGTCCGGCGAGCGACGCCCCCTGTGCCCGGACGCTTCGACCGGTGCTCCAGTTCGGCGGCGTGCTCGAGGCCGGAGAAGGGCGACTCCGCTTGTCGGCCGTGACCGGTGAACGGGTCGTCGGAGTGGCCACCGCCCGGGCTGCCGTCCCGCTCGAGCGCTGGCTGAACCGCGGCACGTGGACGCCCCCGCACCCCGATCTCGAGCTGAGCGTCCGCGACCTCCCGCTCGAGTTCGTCCCGTGGACCTGCGAGCGGCTCGCCGGCACGGTGTCGGGGCGCTTCGCGGTCGATGGCTGGCTCTCGGACACGCCTCGGTTCGACGGCCGCATCGCGGCGAGAAACGTCCGTGCCGTGCACGGGCAGACGTCGCGCCTGGATGTCGTGCGCCCCTACCGGATGGAGGCTGCGTGGGCGTCGACCGACCGACGGTCGGCGACCGTTCGGGGATGCGCGGTCATCGCCCCGGAGGCGACCTCGGCCACACCGATCGACGCATGCGACGGCGTCGAGATCCCGCAGGAGGGCGAGACGATCGTTCGCGCGGAGGTGCCCATCGGCTGGAACGAGGAGGCGTTCACGCCGAGCATCGACCGCGAACGGACCGTCGAGCTCGCAGCCCTGATGTCCGATGCGCACCTCGAGGCACTGCTGACCGGACTCTCCGACATCGCCGACGCGGACGTCATCGCGGACGGGCGTCTGGCCGCGCGCGGGGCCTGGCCCTCGCTCGAGCTCACCGGCGGTCTGTCGCTGCGCGAAGGACGGGCCCGGATCATCCCCCTCGGGCAGCACCTCGACGGCATCGAGGGGGCGCTGGAGCTCCACGGCAACCGCATCGTCATCCCCGCCGCGCAGCCGCTGACCGCGCGCGACGGAGACGGAGTGCTCCGGGTCGATGGGTCGGTGGCCGTGGCGGGCCTCGTGCCGACCTCGGCGACCCTGCGGGTCGGCGCGTCGTCGTTCCCCGTGCGGAGGGAGGGCGCCGTGCTGGCGACGGTCAGCGGCACCGCCGACACCGACTACACATTCTCCCGGGACTCCGCGTCGGGCAGCGTCCGGCTCGGCGACCTCTCGGTGAGGCTCCCCGAGCAGAGCGCCGGCCGCGTGGAGGAACTGGCCTCCCACCGCGCCATCCTGATCGTGGGCGAGGCCCTCGCGCTCGCGGAGCAGACGGCCGACGCGTCCTACCCCCTGCGGATGCGCATCGACGCCACGGCGCCGTTCTGGGTGCGCCGCAACGACTTCGCCGTGCAGGTCACGGCCGACCTTCCGGTCGAGTACGACGAGACGTCGCTCCGGGTCGGAGGGCGCGCCGAGCTGAGACGCGGGTACTTCGAGGTCTTCGGGAAGCGCTTCGAGGTGCAGCGCGGCTCGATGATCTTCGACCCGAGCGCGCCGACCCTCGATCCCGTCGTCGACCTCGTCGCGAGCCATGCGCTGCCGGGCCGCCCGGGGGCCAGCGTCACGGTGTCCGCCAACGGCCCGTTTTCCGCGCTCACCGTGGACTTCTCCTCCACCGAGACCGGGGACCAAGGCGAGATCATCGCGCTGCTCATGAGCGGTCATCGAAGCCTCGGCTCGGAGGACGCCGGCGCGAATCAGCGCGCGGCATCGGAGCAGGCCGCGAGCTTCCTCGCCGGCTTGTCCGCCGGGATCCTCACCCTGGGACTGCGCCAGCAGCTCGGCGACCTCGTGCCGGTGATCGCGGTCGAGACCGGCCAGAATCTGGGCGACACGCGGATCCGTGCCGGCTTCGATGCCGCCGCCCTCGTGCCCGACTTCGCGCGTTCGTTCGTCCTCGGCGCGTACGTCGAAGGCTTCGTCACGACGCGCGGCGGGACCTCGGGCGGTGGCGCCGGCGGGGTCGGAGGCGGGGTCACGATGGAGCTCCAGTTCCCCTACAACCTCGTGGGCTCCGGCACGTACGTTCCGCCCCAGAGCTTCGGCATCGATGTGCTGTGGGAGCCCTGAGCGCAGCCCCCTCCGCCATGGCCCCCTCCGCCATGGCCCCCGACGCCCTGCGTCAGCGCGGCCCGGCAGCCCGGAGGAGCCGGTCGCGGATCGCCATGCCGAGCCCGCTGGATTCCACGGGCAGCACGATGAACGCGCGCTCCACACCCGCCGCATCGAGCGCACGAAGGTCGGCGTAGAGGGTCTGGGCCCACGCCCGAGGGTCCTCCGGAACCTCGACCCACCGCCCCCCGCGGACGCCCTCGGGGAGCGCCCGCGGCGCGAGGACGACGGTGGTCGAATCCGGATGTGCCGACGTCCACGCCCGCACCCGCTCCGCCACATCCCTCTCGTCGACGACGCTCACGCGCGCCCGCGGTGCGTAGTGCGACGCCAAGCGCCCCGGGGCCCGCGGCCCATCGTCCTCACCGGCCACGAGCACGGGCGCCCCGAGCACGTCCTGCAGCGACTCGACGGAGACGCCCCCAGGACGCAGGACCCGGGGGACGTCGCCCGTCACATCGACGATGGTGGACTCGATCCCGACGTCGCACGGACCGCCGTCGAGGATGCCGTCGATGCGGTCTCCGAGCTCGTCCTGCACGTGCTCCGCGGTGGTCGGACTCACCGCGCCGAACCGGTTCGCGGACGGTGCCGCGATGCCGGCACCGAGGCCTTCGAGGACCGCGCGCGCGAGCGGATGCGCAGGCACCCGCACCGCGACGCTCGGCAGCCCCCCGGTGACCTCGTCGAGCACCGCGGCCGCGCGCGGCAGCACGAGCGTGAGAGGTCCCGGCCACAGCGCGTCCGCCAGCCGACGCGCCGACGGGCTCGACCATGCGGACCATCGCGAGAGGGCCTCCGCCGAGGGCACGTGAACGATCAGCGGGTGCGTCGGGGGCCGCCCCTTCGTTTCGAAGATCCGCCGGACCGCCGCGGGCTGCGTCGCGTCGGCCGCCAGGCCGTACACGGTCTCGGTCGGCAGGCCCACGAGCCCTCCAGCGCGCAGGATGCGCACCGCGCCCTCGACGTCCACGAACGGCGCCCGGCCGCCCACGCCTTCAGGCCCCCACGATGGCCGCGATCGCGGGCGCGCCGTCGCGCGGCGCGCCGGCCGTGCTCGACGCGACCGCGTGGGGCGTGCCACCGCCCACCCCAGGCGACGCGGTGTCCTCCGCAGCCACGGTGTCTTCGGGCGACGCGCTGTCCTCCGACGTCGCGGTGTCGTCCGCGGCCGCATGGCGCCCCCGCGCTGCCTCGATCAGAGGCATCACGTACGGGTAACCGACCTGCATCGCGTCGACCTCGGGGTCCAGCTGCCCGACCAGCCAGAACGCGAGCACCGCGGCGCGCTCCACGTAGAACCATCCTTCAGGGTACTCGACGCTCCGCATCAGCTCGCGGAGTTCGTCCCGCGCGACCTCGGGATCGACGAGCGCCTCCAGCTCCTTCGAGTTCGCGCGCATCAACGCGGCAGGAGTTCGGTCCTTGATGCGGAGCAGCCGCTCGAAGTACGTGGCGACCGTTCGCTCGAGCAGTTGCCGGTTCGCCTCACGGCTCGCGAACCCCATCGCGTAGAAGCCCCTCAGCAGCTTGTCGCCATCCTCCTCGAGCACCCCGCCGATGACCTCGAGCATCCCGTCGATGAGCCCGTCGTGCACCTCGCTGACGGCCCCGAAATCGAGGACGACGATCTTCGGCCGGCGCGGGGTCCGCCCGGGCTGAACGAGGAAATTCCCCGGATGAGGATCGGCATGGAAGAGCCTGTCGACGAAGAGCATCTTGTAGAACGCCTCGACGAAACGGGTCGCGACCGACCGCACGTCGATGCCCTGCGCGCGAAGGTCCTCGAGACGGTTGATCTTCGTTCCCTCCATGAAGGTCATGGTCAGGATGTCGCGGCTGGAGAACTCGTGAACGACGCTCGGGAACAGGATGTCGCGGTCCCGCACGAAGTTCTCGCTCATGCGGGCCATGCACCGCGCCTCGTGGACGTAGTCCGTCTCCCGCGCGAGCAGGTCCGTCAACGCGACGTACACCCGGTCGAGCCCCGACACGGGCACGAACCATTGGTACACGATCACCGCCAACCGGATGACCTGCATGTCCACCCGGATGACCTCCCGGATGCCGGGGTACAGGACCTTCACGGCGACCTTCTCGCCGCGTTGCCCGTGCTCGTCGCGCAGCCACGCCACGTGGACCTGGCCGAGGGAGGCCGCCGCGATGGGGCTCTCCTCGATGGACTCGAAGCATTCCTCGGGCGAGCGGCCGAGCGTGTCGAGGAACACCTTGCGAACCTCGCCGAACGGCCGCGAAGGCACCTGATCCTGGAGCCGCTCCAGCTTCCGCTGGTACACGCGGGGCAAGAATCCACCCATGATCGAGAGCACCTGCCCGAGCTTGATGAAGACGCCGTGCAGCTCGACCATCCCGCGGTACAGCCTTTCGGCATTCCGCTCGTCGAGCCGCGCGCGCCTGCTCTTCACCCACCCGGGTACGGCCACGAACTCCCGGCCATCTCGGTCGCGCTGGACCTCCCCGACCAGCTCGACCAGGCCGAGCTGGCTGAGGTAGTCGACGAAGACCAATCCGAAGATCCACATCGCCCGGACCAAGCGCACCAGCAGCGTCATCGTCGCCTCATCCCGGAGTTCGCATCGGGGCGCGCATGCCGCCCCTCGGGGGCGCGGCCAGGCTGCCGAGCTCTTCGTGGTGCCGGTCGGCATAGAACGCCAGCACGTCGAGTGCGTCTTCGACCTCGCTGCGGTCGAGATCGGCCAGCGCGTACTCGGCCGACAACATCACGTCGAGGTCATCGTCGATGGAGAATCGGGCCATCAGGAGTTCGTGGTTCAGCTCGAGCAACCGCGCGTAGAGCCGCGCCGCCTGCCCCTCGTCGGCGGGCGAGCGAAGGAACGGGACGATGGCGAACACCACGAACCCGGCCGGGTCGAGCCGGACCAGCACCGGAAATCCCGAGCGCGCTCCGTGCACGAGCGTTCGGAAGGTGTCGTCGGACACCCGATGGCACGGTCGCCCGCCGGCCTCGAGGACCGCACGGATCGACCGGAGGTCGAGGGTCACGCGTGTCATCTCGGTCGCCACGGTAGGGGATCCCTGCCCCCCCCACAAGGGGACGGACCGCGTCCGAGCGCCGGACCGCCGCGCCGGCAGGCGTCGGGGCGGCCCACCGTTCCAGCGGAGTCCACGACCCGCGTTGACAGACCGAGGTTTCATGCGAGATCCGCCCACGGCGGACCGAGGGAGAGGATTCAGTCATGACCGGCGGAAATCGAGTTCACTTCGTGGTGAGCCATGTCGCGGTGGCGCTGGCCCTGACGGCATGCGGAGGCGGCGGACGGCAAGCGGCGTGGGAGGGCTCCACGACGCCGGTCGCGCAGGCAGGACAGGCCGCGCAATCGGAGCACGACCGACTTCGGGCCGAGGGCGAAGCGGCGTGGGCCGAGCGCGACGACGAGAGCCGCCTGCGCGCGGCCGTCGACGCGTGGACGCAGGCCCTCGCGGCCGACGCCGGCGACTGGGAGCTTTGGGCGCGTCTCGCCCGGGCTCAGTACTTCCTGGCGGACGGACACATGCAGTTCGATCCCGCGCGCGAGACCGACACCACCACGATGTACCAGGCGGCCATCACGTCCGCCGAGCGGTCGCTCCAGGCCCTCTCCCCCGAGTTCGCACGCCGCATGGCGGCGGGCGAGGCCGTGACGACGGCGGTGTCGGTGCTCGACGCCCGCGCCGTCCCCGCCCTCTACTGGCGCAGCTCGGCGCTGGGGAAGTGGGCCCGCCGAGACGGCTTCGCCACGATCCTCGCCTACAAGGACGAGATCCGGGCCGTGATGACCCGCTGTCTCGAGCTCGATCGGGACTACTTCTTCGCGGGTCCGGACCGCTACTTCGGCGCGTTCTTCGCGGTCGCGCCCGCCTACGCGGGCGGCGACCTGAACCGCTCGCGCGAGCACTTCGAGTACTCGGCCGCCCGCTTCCCCGGCTACTTCGGGACGCATGTCCTCTACGCCGTCGAGTACGCGGTGAAGCAGCAGGATCGAGCGCTCTTCGAACGCGAGCTCCGGCTCGTCATCGACGGAGACCCGGGCGCGCTCGCCGAGGTGCGCGCCGAGAACGTGGCCGAGCAGCGGAAGGCGCGCGACGCCCTCGCCCGGATCGACGAACTCTTCGAGTGATGCTGTGCGCGGGGAGGCCCCCCTGCCCCGCGCGAGTCTCGACCCCGAGGTGGACCCCATGCACAAGTCGCTCGTCGTCTCGTTGACCGTGCTCTCGCTGGCGCTCAGCGCCATCGCCGTCGCGTTCGTTCCCTGCGCGCCGCGCGCGGTCGCCCAGGAGGCGATCCAGATGCGCATCGGGACGGTCGCGCCGGAAGGCACGCCATGGGAGAAGCAGCTCCGCGGGTTGAAGGCCCATATCGAGGGGCAGACGCAGGGCCGGATCAAGGTCCGCCTCTTCATGGGAGGATCGCTGGGCGGCGAGAAGGCCCTCGTCCGGCGGGTCTCGCAAGGCTCGCTCGAGACGTTCGCCGGCTCGACCGCCGCGCTCGGCTCGGTCGTGCCCGAGCTGAACGTCATCGAAGCGCCGTACCTGTTCGACAACGCCGAGCAGGCCGACGCCGCCCTCGACTCGGCCCCCGTGCGGCAGCAGGTCGGCAGCCTCGTCTCGGCCAAGGGCTTCCGATTCGCATTCTGGGCCGAGAACGGCTTCCGCTCGTGGTTCACCCGGGAGCGTCCGATCCGCGTGCCCGCGGATCTCCGTGGCCTGCGAATGCGCTCCCAGGAAGCTCGGATCCACCTCGCGACGTACGAGGCCTTCGGTGCCACGCCGAACCCGATCGATGTGACGAACGTGCTGACGTCGCTCCAGACCGGCGTGGTGGACGGCTTCGACAACACACCGCTCTTCAGCTTCGCGACGTCGTGGTACCAGGCCGCCCACCACCTGAATCTCAGCCAGCACAGCTACCAGCCGGGCATCGTCGTGTACTCCTCCACGTGGTTCCAGGGCTTGCCTGCCGACCTCCAGCAGGTGCTGGCGAACATCCCGATGTCGATCACGACCGACGGACGCACGGCCGTGCGACGGATGGATCCCATCCTCATCCAGAACCTGCAGCGGGCAGGCGTCACGGTGCACACGCCGACGCCCGCGGAGCGGCAGTCCTTCGCGGCCGTCGGCCGGCCCGTCGGGGAACGAACCGCCCGGGAGATCGGCGCCGCCGCGCGGACCCTGCTCAAGGCCCTCAGGCCCTGAGGCCGCCGGGGTCCCCCGCCGCGCGGGCCG
>CAIKNO010000034.1 GCA_903828805.1 uncultured Sandaracinus sp.
CCAGGCCGGCCACCACCGCCACCTGCGCGTCCGCGCGTGCCCGCGGGTTCGCCAGGTCGACGCGCGTCTCGCTCGTACCCACGCCCGCACGGGCGCCGGCCGGCGCGGCAAGAGCCGATCCCGCCGCCAGGATCGCGCACCAGCGCGCGAGCCTCACGGCGCCGCCGTGGTCGTCGCGGGGACGAGGATCCGTGTGACGTTCAGCACGGCCGGCCCCACGAGAAGGACGATGAGGCACGGGAGGATGAACAGGATCAGGAGCACCGTGAGCTTCGGGGAGACCCGCGCGGCAGCCTCCTCCGCGCGCTGCATTCGGCGTACCCGCACGTGCTCCGCGTGCGTCCGCAGGGCCCGGCCGACCGAGGTCCCGAAGCGCTCGGCCTGTACGAGCACGTTCACGAGCGATCCGATGTCGTCGATTCCGGTGCGGTCGTGCAAGTGCCGCAGGGCTTCCCCGCGCGGGACGCCCGCGTTCACTTCGTGGGTCACGAGCTGGAGCTCCCGTGCGAGCTCGGGCGCCGCCGTTGCGAGCTCTTCCGCCACGCGTCGCAGGGCCGCGTCCACGCCGAGCCCTGCCTCGACGCAGCTCACCAGCAGGTCGAGGGCATCCGGGAACGCCCGCAGGAGGGCCTTCCGCCGTGCGTCGAGGTGGCTCTCGACGTAGAGGGCCGGGGCGTAGTAGCCGAGCGCTGTCAGCGCCAGCGCCCCACCGGCCAGCACGAAGAGGGGTGTCTTCGGGAGGACGACCACGCCCAGGAGGCCGAAGGTCAGCGCCCCCAGCGCCCGTGCGGCGCTGTAGCGCTCGGCCGCATTCCGGTCCCGGAAGCCAGCCTGGAGGAGTTGGCGGCGCAGGGCCGCGAGTTGCTCGTCGTCGCTCACCGCCAGGCGGGAGGCCGCCGCCGCGAGGTCGTCCAGCGAGGCCGCGGCAGGTCGGCGGGCACGCCCTTCGCTCCCGTCGACCCCGTGGGCCGCGTCCGGAGCGTCGGGTGGTCGTGTCCTGTCGCCGTCCGGTTCGCCGCCCACCAGTCGCCCGAGCCGGTCGCTCGCGCGTCCTTCCTGGAGGAGGGACCACGCCGCCGCGCCCAACCCCACGGCGGCCAGCGCCGCGAGCGCGGCTCCTGCGAGGAACAGCGGATCCACCCTAGACCTCCACCCGCGCGGCCCGCTGCATGAGCACGACCCCGACGAGGAAGCTCGCCCCGCACCCGACGAGGAGCATCTTCCCGGTGGCGTCGTCCACGAGCGGCCGCAGGTAGTCGGGCTGCACGACGACGAGGAGGCCCCCGACCACGAAGGGCAGCCCCCCGAGGACCCAGGCCGTGAAGCGCGCCTCGGCCGTCAGCGCACGGACCTTCCCCTCGAAGGTGAAGCGATCGCGCAGCGTGCGCGCGAGGTTGTTGAGGAGCTCGACGAGGTTCCCGCCGGTGTCCCGCTGGAGCAGCACGGCGCTGGCGAAGAGCTGCAGCTCAAAGCTCGTCGGGTTGCGACGACACAGGTCGCCGAGCACGTCCCGCAGGTCCCGCCCGAGGTTCTGGGCCTCGTGCGCGCGCCCGAATTCCTCGGCGAGTGGGAGCGGGAGCTCCTCCGCGGCGCCCCGCAGCGCCTCCGAGAAGCCATGTCCTGCCTGGAGCGAGCGTGCCAGAAGCTCCAGCGCGTCGGGGAGTTGCTCCATGATGCGCCGCGCCCGCGCGTCCGCACGGCGGACCAGCAGGAGCCACGGGACGAGTCCCGCCACGAGGCCCACCAGCGCGAGGGGGCTCCGAAGCGCCCCCGCGCCTACGACTACCCCCAAGAGGGCGCTCACCGCGACCTGGGCGAGGAAACCCTGCCGGTCGGTGTCCCCGCCCGCCGCGCGCAAAAGTGCGTCGAGGCGGTCGTTCGCCTGGGGTGCCCGGCTCTCACGCAGGAGGGAAGGCGCATCCCGCAAGGCGTCCATCCCCGACGTGCCCAGGCGCCGCGCCAGGTCGCGATCGCGGGCCTGTCGCCGTCCCTCCATCGTCCAGTAGGCGAACTGCCCGAGCAGGAGCGTCGCCACGAAGACGAGCACGCCCACCACCACGAGCGTCGTCGATCCCACGGCTCAGACCTCCTGCTGGAAGCGGAAG
>CAIKNO010000035.1 GCA_903828805.1 uncultured Sandaracinus sp.
CCCGTGCTCGCCACGATCCGCGCGCAGGCGGCGCGGCCGTCGCCGACCCTCACGCCAAGAAACACGCCCGTCTATCAATCGCTCGCTTCCCACGCGCTCGCGGCCGCGTGGGTGGGGTTCACCGACGATGATCCGGCCATGCGGGCGACGGCCCTCGCCGATCTCGAGACCGCCGGCGTGGAGGCGCGCTTCTGGTCGGGGGCGCCCGAAGTCACCATCCGCGTCGGGGCCTCGCTCGTCGCGCTCGCCGGCGCGGTCGATCTGCTCGGCGGCAGCGACCCCTCGATGCGCGCGCCCGCGCAGGCCGCGCTCGTCCGCGCGCTCGACGCGGTCGTTTCGTGGTACCGGAGCGAGGGTGAGCTGCTCTCGGCACCGCACGCCGACAACTTCACGATGCGCCTCGGGGCCGGCATCGTCAGCGCCGCCCTGCTGACCCCGCCCGAGCCGGCGGGGGACGCCCTGCTCGCCATCCACCTCGCGGCGATGGCGCGCACGCTCGACGAGACGCAGACGGACGGCCGCGGGACGTGGCGCGAGGGCTCGTTCTACCTGGCGTATGGCATGGAGGTCGCGCCGCTCGCGTGGGCCGCGCTCGACGCCGCGTGGGAGGGTCCCGACGCGCGGTGCGTGGAGTGCCCGGGGGAGTTGCTCGCGGTCTGCGCGCGGCAGTCCGTGACGGTCTTGCGACCGTCCCGCGATCCTGTCGTGCCTCTCCTCGTCGCGTGGCTCGGGCATCTCGAGGGACGCGGCGGCTGGCTCGTGCCGTTCGACGACGCGCGGCCCGTCGCCTGGGTGCCCGCGCCCTTCGAACGGCTCGCCGGTGTCCGCAGTTCGCGGGCGTGGACGCCCGCGCTGCCCAATGCCCTCGGGGGCTCGGTGCAGGTCGGCCCCTTCGTCGCGGCGGCGCTCGCGCGGGGTCCCTCGACGCTGCCGTGGAGCGCGCGCGAGACGGTGTCCGGCGGTGTCGCGCACATCGAGGGCGCGGCCGTGTCCGGCGAGACCATCGACGCGTTCCTCGTCGCCGAGGATGCGTTCTCGGCGCGCGGGGGCGGGCACGAGCGGCCCGATCCCCTGGCCCTCACCGTGGCGTTCGACGGGACCCTGATGCTCGGCCCCGGCGGGTACGAGTCCTACGATCTTCGTGCGCTCTACAACGCGGGCAGTCAGTCGTCGCTCGTGACCATCGAGGGCCTCGTCCCCTCGGGCACGTCGGCCATGGCCCTCGCGGGCGCGACCCTCGAGGCGACACCGGAGGGCGCGACCGCCGTGCTGGCCGCCGAGGGCATCGAGTGGACGCGCGCGGTCGGACTCGATGCGGGGGTCCTCACGGTGCGGGACACCGTGCATCTCGAGGACACACGCGAGGTCACGTGGCACTGGCATACCCGCGGCACGCTCGGCGCGGACGGGCTCGCCTGGACGGTCGGCGCGGCCTCCTGCGAGATCGCGTTCGAGGGAGCGCCCTCCCCGATCCGCCGCGAGGACGCCTCGCACAGCGACGACGGACGGAGCGGCGCCACCCACGCCGTCCTTCGCTTCGGAGGGGCGCTCGGCGCCGGCGACCACGTGGTCTCGACGCGGATCGTGTGCACTTCTCCCTGAGGGCCGAAGCCTCGGCCATGGGGTCGACGCCCCGAGTTCGAGGACCTCGACGGGCGGGATCTGCCGTCGCGCGGAGTTTCCTGATAGCGTCGAGCGCATGCGCAAATCACTGGTGGTGTGGGCGGTCCTGCAGCTCGGCGGGTGCGGGTCGACAGGCGACGGCGCAGCCGTGGAGGCGCTCGTCGAGGGCGAGACCCCTGCAGCCACGACCCCCGTCCCCGAGGGAAGCGCACCCACGGGCGTGGAAGGCGCGACGACGGACACGAACTCGGGACTGCTGCCCGGCGTCGGCGGCGGCGCCCCTCAGTTGCCGCCCGAGGCCGTGGTCCGCGCCTACCTCGAGCGGGGCTCGCGCCGGGAGGACGTGGTGGACCTCGTTCACCCGCTCTGCATCAACGACGCGTCGGTGTCGCGGATCGAGGCGATCCGCGTGATGGGCATCCCGATGACGACGCTCGCCTCGCTCTCGGTCGTGCAGGAGAGCCTCGACGCGAACCGGGCGACGGTCCGTTACGCGGCCCGCGGCGCGGCGGTCGGCGACCACGGGGAGACCGAAGTCGGCGGCGCGCTGGTGCCCGTGGCGCACGTGGACGTGCCCGACGCGGCGAGGGACGGAATCATCACGCTGGCGCGGGACGGGTCCCGCTGGACGATCTCCTGCGCAGCGCTCGGCACGGTCCCCACGAACACGCTCGAAGGCCTCGCGCCGGGCACTCCGACGGTGGGGTCCGACGCCATCGCGCCGGGATCGTCGGCCGCCGCGTCGGCCGCCGCCCCGTCCCCCGCAGCCCCGGCCTTGCCGGCCGCCGGGCCCTCCGCACGCTGAGTCCACGCACGCGCCAGCCGGCGCACCGCGTCCTCTACGGCAACACCCGCGCGAGGTACGCCTCGATCGCCGCCTCGTATCCGCTGCCCATGACGACGGGGATGTTCGAATGCCCCGCGCCCGGCACGATGTTCAGCGTGACGTCCGCCGTGGCGCGCGCCCGCAGAAGCTCGGCATTCCTCACCACGACGAAGTCGTCCGCAGCGCCGTGCAGCATCAACATCGGCCGCGTCACCCGCGGCATCCGCGCGCCGTTGTCGAACCGGTTCCGCGCGAAGAATTCCGCTGGAAGATCGAGAAATGCGCCGTCTTGAACGAGGGCCTCGGTCGAGAGGAACACCGCCTCGGTGATGACGCCGGCGGCGCGCGGAACGACGCCGGCCTCCGCTTGCACGGCGAGCTCGAACGTCGGCGCACCGCCGAGCGAATACCCCATCAACACGATGCGGGCCGGGTCGACGTCCGGCATCGTCGGCACCGTCTCGTACACCGCGCGGGCCGCCGCGTGGATCGACGCCTCATCGGGCACGCCGGTCGAGCGACCGTAGCCCGGATAGTCGTAGATCATCACGGCGTAGCCCGCCTCCCAGAGGCGCTCGACCCTGTCCCAGTAGCGTCCCAGGTGCTTGGAGCGACCGTGGGAGTAGAAGAGGGTCGCGCGCGGCGCGTCGTGGTGCGCGAAGACCCAGTGGATCGAATCGCCCTCGGCGCTCTCGACGAAGCCCTCGCGGCGTTCGGCCGCGGGCACGCGGGAGGGGTGGGGAGCCGCCGTGTCCCCATCGAGTTCTCCATCGAGCTCGGGGTCCGCCTCGTCCCACCGGTACATCTCCACACGGCGGGGCGTGAAGAAGAATCCGTCGAGGGTCAGACATGCCGCCAGGCTGCAGGCCGTCAGTGCGAGCATCACCTGCACGGGGCGCGCGGCGCGGGCGAGGCGACCCGTGACGAAGCGGAGCGAGGTCGTCATCGGTCGAGTCCTCCGAACCGCGAGGTGAAGCCCAGCACGATCGACAGGGCCCCGAGGTCGGCCGGCTCCCAATCGATGACCGAGGTCGAGTTCTGCCACGGCGAGATCCACGCCGCCTGCACCGAGAGACCGTGGGGGTGGCCGCCTTCGGCGCTCCCCCCGAAGCGCACCTCGGCCCCGAGGTACGGAGCGGCGAGCACCGGAGGCTTGCCCGGCGGCGGCGAGAACACGAACCACGCGTCGAGGCCGCCGAAGACGAC
>CAIKNO010000036.1 GCA_903828805.1 uncultured Sandaracinus sp.
CCCGGCGGGCCCGCTCACGCAGACACAGCGGCCCGCTCACGCAGACACAGCGGCCCGCTCACGCAGACACAGCGGCCCGCTCACGCAGACACAGCGGCCCGCTCACGCAGACACAGCGGCCCGCTCACGCAGACACCGCGGCCCGCTCACGCAGACACCGCGGCCCGCTCACGCAGCGCCGGCGTCCAGGTCACCGCCGTCGACGTCACCGCCGTCCGGGTCACCACCGTCCGGGTCACCACCGTCCAGCTCGCCGCCGTCGACATCGCCTCCGTCGGCGGCTCCGGCATCGGAGGGGCCGGCATCCGGCGACCCCGCGTCCGCCGGGCGACCCGCGTCGGCGGACTCGCCCGCGTCGGACTGGGCGCCCACCTCCTGGCACGTCTGGTCGAGCGCGCACCGCTGCCCGAGCGGGCAGTCGGTGTCGATGAGGCACTGGGGTCCGCCGTCGTTGCACGCCGGCAAGAACACGAGGGCCGCGAGGGCGAAGAGGGAGAGTGCGCGTTGCATCGGTCTCCGGAGCCTACTTCATCACGTGGCGGTACACGAAGAGTCCGCTGAGGATCTTCGGGGCGAAGAACGTGCTCTTCTCCGGCATCACGATGGACGGGTCCGACAGGCCCGCGTCCGCGACGGCCATCAATTCCTCGATCGACACCGGGTGCAGCGCGATCGCGAGATCGAACTCGCCGGCGTTCACGACGGCCTGCATCCCGTCGAGCTGCGACTCCGGGTAGTAGTCGAAGTGGGCGGGGTCGACGATCATCGAATGGGTCAGGCCGAGCCGCGGGTAGAGCTCGCGCTCGAGGATCGAGCAGTCGAGGCGCCCCACGACGTCGGTCGGGACGTGCTCCGCATCGAGCAGCCACGCGCCCTCGCGGGTCGCGAGGCAGAACTGATGCTTCTGCGGCGTGTGCAGGCCGGAGGTCGGCCGGAGCTTCAGCTGGTCGCGGATCTCAGCGAACGGGCGGACGCCGTTGACGACGCGGTCGTAGGCCTGGATGCGCGCGCGCTCGGTCACGTAGACGAGCGCGTGGGTCTGCGGGTGGAGGAGCGCCGCGTGGTAGCGGTGGTGTCCGTCGGCGATGTAGAGCGGCTCCGTGCCGAGCGTCTGCTGGATCTTCACGCCCAGCGCCGACGCCTGGGGCACCCTCCACACCCGCGAATGCAGGCCGTGCAGGTCGTTGAGGCCGCGCAGATCGGTGTCGAACTCGTAGAGGGGCGGGTCTTCCTTCGCCTCGGCGAGCACGTCGCCGATCGGCGCGCGCGTCAGGGTGAACACGGGGCCGAAGGTGTGCCCCGTGGCGCGCGCGAGCGCGAGGCGGCCGCGGACCTTGTCATCGAAGGTCTTCTCGTGACGGATGATCTGATGCTCGGCGTAGGGTGAGACCTCCGCGGCGACGAAGACCCCCGTCCGCTCCTCGGCGCCCTGCCCTCGGCCCCACCGCTGCTCGTACACGTAGTACGAAGGCTCCTCGTCCGGCACGAGGGCCCCATCCCGCCGGAGCCGATCGAAGGCCTCGACCGGCTCGGGTCCGATGGTCACGTGGGCGAGCGAGTCGCGACGCGCGGTCAGGAGCGCCTCGAGCGGGCTGCCCTTCTTGATCACGTCGTAGGGCGGCGCGGTGACCTCGGTGATGCGGCGCGGGTCGGGGCGGAGGCCGGTCAGGCCGAGGGTGGCAACCATGGACGCTGTCTATCCGAAGGACGCCCCATCGCACAACCGCCGTGCGGGGTGGAACGCGGACCTTCGCCCGGCGCTCTGCGCGGCCGGGCCGCAGGGACCCGGGCGCGCTTGACCCGTTCGCCGGTCGGGGGAAAATCGCGCCGTGTCTCGCTCCTCCGATCCGGGCGTGTTCCCCGGCGCGCTGCTCGGTGGTCGGTACCGGCTCGTCCGCGAGCTCGCGGCCGGCTCGATGGGCGCGGTGTGGTCGGCGCTCGACGTGCGGGGCGAAGAGAATGCGCCCGGCGCTGCAGCCGACCGCGAGGTCGCCGTGAAGCTGCTCCGGCCCGAGTTCGACTTCGACCCGTCGATCCGGCGGCGGTTCCGGCGCGAGGCCTCCATCCTGCGATCGTTGTCGCACCCGGCGATCGTCCGCGTCCTCGGCGTCAGCGAGGCCGAGTCCGAACGCTCGTAC
>CAIKNO010000037.1 GCA_903828805.1 uncultured Sandaracinus sp.
CACTCCCGCGCATTCTCGCGCTATCCCGGGTGTCCGCCAGCAGGGGGAGGTTCAGGGAACACCTCGCCGCCGTGATCGTGCACATGGGAAAGGACCCGAACTGGAGGAGCAAGCCATCGATTCTCGACCAGCTCCGCGGCTGGAAGGCCCCCGCCCGCGCGAAGAGCAAGCTTTCTCGAAGGCGCGCGCTTTAACCGATCACTCATGCGGGGCGCCCGATCCAGGTCGAGATGTGCTATTCGCCGTGCGAGAGACCATGCTCTTCGTTCGGTATTACTTTGCCCGTAGCCATGAGAACGGGCTCGGCATCGTCTGGTTCGTTCTCGCCGGCCTCAGCGCGGCCGCGCTGATCCAAGACGCGCTCCGCGGGGTGCCTCCTGAAGGCCTGTCGATCGGTTTCTTCGTGGTGGCCGTCGCCCTCCTGCTCCCCAGCGTCATCGGAACTTGGCGGCTCGTGCAGCTGGTGAAGACCGGCGAAGCACGCGCTGCTGAAACTGAAGTGATCGCGCAGGTCCATGCGTTCTCCTCAGGCAGAGTCAGGCGGTCGACGCAAACCCTCGTGGTGTTCTCCTATGTCGACGCGGCCGGCACCCGAGCGAAAGGCAGCGTGACGCTCGACGGAGCGCCGAAGCAATGGGAACGCCTCCGGACCAACGCGGTGGTCATCTTGAACCCGCGCAAGCCCGACGAGCGGACATTGGACCTCTTCGGCACTCGGCAAGGTGAAGGAAGCTGAAGAAGGTCACGAGGCCTGAGGCTGACGCATCCCCTCAGATTTTCCCGAGCATCTCGGCCAACTCTTGATGCTCATCGAGCACGGTGGCGAGTGCAGACATCAGCCCTTCGAACCACTCGTCGCGGATCGTCGGTATACACCGGTACCAATACGCGCCCTGTCGGAACAGCGAGTGAGTGCGCCGTTTGACGGTGTTCGCTCGAAGCCACGCGTCCATCCCGGCGCGCTCGGACGCGGCCCCGATCAGCGTCAGGAAGGCCACGGCGATCGCGATCAACATCAGGAGTCGGTCGCGCCTCGCAGCGCTGCGGATGTGCGTGGCGCGCAGGCCCATCCCGAAGCGCAAATCCTTCTCGTCGCGGAACGTCTCCTCGATCGTGAACCGCCGCCCGTAGAGCTTCACCAGCTCCGCCGCGCTCGTGCCCTCGACGTTCGTCGCCAGGCACCACGGTGCCTTCATCGACTTCGCGTGTACGGTCACGACGGCCCCGACCTGCGTGCGATCGGAGGTGACTCGCGCGCCCTCGAGCTTCCGCGCGCGCCCGTTCGGCGTGACCCACGCCGAGGCGGGCTTCTGTTCGCCCTCGTGCTCGACGAGGATTCCGCCGCGGAACCGGATGACGTAGTTCCAACCGAGCACGTCGAGCAGCTCGTACAGCACTTGGTCGCCGAACCCTCGATCGGCGAGCACGGTCACCCCGACGTGCTCGGGGATGGCGGCATGGACGGCCTCGATCAGCGCGTGTTCTGCAGCCGTGCGGCGGCCTCGCAGCTCGGACTTCTTGTGCGTCTGCCATGCCAGCGGCGTCGCGCGTCCGTGCGTCGTGACCACGTGGATGCACAGCGTCGCGTGGTCGTCGTCGTCGAACTCCGTCCAGTCGAGCGCCAGCAGTACCTCGGGGCGACCGCCGAGCACGAAGCGCGCCCATGCGGGCCGCATCTTCTCGATGTTCAGTCCCTTGTTGCTCAGAAACCGGTCGAACTGCTTGATGCCGTGCTTCGGCCGAATGTCCGCCGTCTCCGCATACGCTGCGCCGATCGCGTGCACCCCCGCTCGCATCGCCCGCATCGTCGCCGCCGAGTAGTTCCCGAGCGCCTCCAGCCGCTGGCTGTGCTCATCCTCGAAGATCGATTCCACCATCCGACGCAGCCTCGTCGCGCTACTCCGAGCGCGACGAAGGTGTACCTGGGGCAGGCGAGAGCGGCGAGGACGACGGCGATTGAGCTTGCGCATTCCGCCAGAACGCTGGGGATTATCAAAAAATTCCGAGGGGATCCCTCAGGGCCTGAGGGCCAGGAGCAGGTGATGGAGATCCGTGCGAACGGGAAGATCGTCGAAGTCGAGTACGCCCACTAGTACATCGGATCAGAAGTTCGTTCCGGGTTACTCGCGGGGCGCGAGCGCCCATGGGTAGGCGCGGTGCAGTTCCCCCGAGGGCCTCTGTCAGCGGCGTTCGATCCATCGAGGCCGTCGCCCAGCGACCTCGATGGTCTGGCAGCTCGATCGACCACCACTGCGTCGTCACGCGGCGCACTCGGGCGTGGGCGATCACATCGCCCTTGGGTCCCGACTCGAGCGTGATCGTGTCGGCGCGCCTGCGCGCGCGCAGGTGTTCGAGTTCGGGGCGATCGACGAGGAAGTCCTCGACGATCCAGACATGTGTTTCGTCGGCGGAGAGCTTCGGCTTACGCGCTCAGGCTGCGCGCGGATTGTCCTCGAAGCGGCCCGAAAACGTACATCGGAACGGATGCGCGAGGCGTTCGTTCCAGTGCCGGATGAACGCGAGCACCGCCGAGCGCAGTTCGGCTCGACTGTCGAAGCGGCCGTGCTTGATGACGCGCCGTTGCAGGATCGAGAACCAGATCTCGATCTGGTTGACCCACGACGCGTCCATGCACGCGGCCGGTGCCGACGTTGTAGGCCCCGAGCAACTGGCAGGTGCCTCCTTGTCGGTATTCGCACTCGTGCCGTACGACCGCGCGGGGCCCGACTCGCGTGGGGTACCTGCGTCGGAGGATCTGCATCGGCTTCTCGTCCACGCAGAGCACGACGGATCGCGGCGGCGGCCTCGTGTACAGGTCGCACACACGCGCGACCTTCTCGCGGTGGTTCGGGTCGAGGCTGTGCAACCACTGGCGCACGCGGTGCGGCCGGAGCCCGCGCGAATCGAGGATGCGCTGCACCGAAGAACGGCTGATCCTGGGCCCGCCCGAGGCCGCGAGCGCGTCGGCGAGCGTCTGCTGCGTCCAGACCGACTCGAACGGCGTCCGGACGTTGCTCGGTCGCTCGCACGCGAGCTTCACGACCTCGCAGCGCGTCGTGAAGCCGATCGTCGGCGGACGGCCGCACCGCGGCAGCTCGAACAGCGATTCGAGCCTCAGGCTCTGCTCCCATCGCGTGCGCCACTTGCGCACGTTTCGCTCGCTCAGTCCGACGAGTCGAGACGCGACCGCAGGGCCGTGGCCCGCGCCGAGGATCAAGATGACCCGCGCCCGCTGCACCAGCGCGACGGGCGCACGCCGTCGCATCACCAGCTTCGTCAGGCGATGGCGCTCGATCGCACCGACCAAGACTCTCCGAGCACGGGGACCAGACATGTCCCCTCAATCGCGCTCGCGACCCGGTTATTTCCGTCGATCGAGAAAACCCGGATCGAACTTACGGGCGGAGGTACGAGGAGCAGGTGACGGTGACGCACCAGCATGCGGTGAAGGCCGCGCTGGAAAAGGTGATTCGGCGACACCCCGTCGGCATGCTGGTGCACGTCCCGGCGTCGCTGCGGCAGCTCGATCTCACGGTCGCGGCCTTCTGGATGGGAGGCATGCGCGAGCTGGCGCCTGGGCTCAAGGCAATGGCGGCCGTCACGACATCGCGCCCGCTCCGAATCTTTGCCGACAGCTTCTCGAAGACGCTCGGGCTGGTCGGGACGAAGGTGCCGATCAAGGTCTTCCAGAACGCCGCGGCAGCACGGGAATGGCTCGAACAGGTGGTGTGACGTCGAGAAGGCCGCAGTCGCGCCTGAGGTCTCTGCCGCGGGTCTGAGCACGCGCTCCAGTGGATCTCTCGAGCCGCGAGAACCCGCTCTCATCATTCGCGTCATCGCGCGTTGGCAGGCGCCCTGCTCCGTCCGTCGAGGTCCGCCTCGAGTGGGCGACCTACCAGGACGCGGCCGACCAGGCGGGTCAGTCGCGGATCTTCGGCGGCATCCACATCTCGCCGGACGACTTCGTCGGGCGCAGGC
>CAIKNO010000038.1 GCA_903828805.1 uncultured Sandaracinus sp.
CAGCGCCGGCTCGAGGTTCGCCTCGGTGAGCTCGGTGACACCCGCGAGCCGATTGCGGGCGGCGCGGAACCCCTTGGTCAAGGTCTCGAACATGATCGGCGGCTGCCCTAGCACGGGAAAAATGGGAAGGGAAGTGGGGGCCCCCGGCCGGTCTCGCCTGCCCGGACCGTCACGCCCGAGGACGCCGCCCTCGACGCGCAGTGCGTAGCGAACTGCGCGCCTGGTGCGAAGTGGGCTTCGCGGTCGAGGCGGAAACGCCACGGCGTCTCACGCGGCGGGTCGAGGCCTCGAAATGCATTTTCGGCCATTCAGCCGAAAAACAGGGGACGCGTTCCGGCGACGTCGCCGAGCGCGGGCCGAGAAGTTTCTTGGCGCGCACTTTGCTCATGCCGGCGCCCGTCCGGACTGCCCCCCATGACCGCCCTCGACACCGATTCCCTTCGTGCCTGCCTCGACGGGGTGCTCCCCCTGGCGCGCAGCGCCGGCGCCATCCTCATGGAGGGCTTCCGGCACGCGCCGACGGTTCGACTCAAGTCGCGCAGCGACCTGGTCACGGAGTTCGACGAGCGCAGCGAGGCGTGGCTGCGCGCGGGACTGGCCGAGCGCCATCCGGACCACTCGTTCGTCGGCGAGGAGGGGGGCGGGCAGCCGGGCGAACTGGCGTGGTACGTCGATCCCATCGACGGCACGACGAACTTCGCCCACGGGCATCCGTTCTTCTGCCTGTCGATGGGCCTCTGCCGCGGCGACGAGCCGCTCGTCGGCATCGTCCTGGCGCCCGCGCTCGGGCTCGAGTGGACGGCGGTCCGAGGGGGCGGGACCTTCCGCAATGGCGCGCGCTGCCAGGTGAGTGGGTGCTCGTCCATCGAGGACGCGCTGCTGGCGAGTGGGTTTCCGGCCACGCGGGCTTCTCAGCCGGACAACAACTACGGGACGTTCCTGGCGCTCGATGCGGCGACCCACGGGGTGCGTCGATGCGGGGCGGCGGCGCTCGAGATCGCCATGGTGAGCGACGGAGCGTACGACGGGTTCTGGGACATCGGCTTGAAGCCCTGGGACGTCGCCGCCGGGGCGCTGCTGGTGCGGGAAGCAGGCGGCGTCGTGAGCGATTTCGACGGCGGTCCGCTCGGACTTCGAAGCGGTCGGTTCCTCGCGACGAACGGGCGGGTTCATGCCGCGGTGCAGCGGGGGATCGCCGGCGGGTTCCCGCGTCCGCCGCTCGGAGGGATCGGTCGCACCGGCTTGCCGACCCAGGGAGAAGTGGGATAGTCGCGCGCCTCTCGGGTTCGAGGGCGCGGGTCCGTCGGCCGGCACGCGGCGACCCGGAGGCGGCGTCGGAGGGTGCGGTCGCCGAGGCGGCGGACGTGTCGAGGCCGGAAGGCAACGAGGCCTGGTCGATGAAGCGGACCGGGCGTGGACGTGGACCGGGCTTGTTCAGGGCGATGCGTTCAGCAGGAGCAGCGATGGAAGTGCAGGACACGGGCGAGTCGGCGGGACAGGCGGGGAAGGAATCGCGGGGCGCTCATGTCGCCTCGGGTCCGTCGACCGTCGACGCGCCGCGCACGCTTCAGAGGACCCTGTATCCGCGCGCGGTCGGCCAAGCGCTGCACACCGCGGCGCGCGTCCGGGTGATGATGTGGGACCGCGCCCTCCGGAACGTCGAGGCCGCCCAGACCCGCGAGCTCCGCCGCATGGTGGACCACGCGAAGAACACCACCTTCGGACGCCGCCACGGGTTCGCTGGGATCCGGACCTGGGAGCAGTACGCCGCGCGGGTCCCGGTCGGTGACTACGATTCCTTCTCGCCCGCCTTCGAGGCCATGCGCACCGGGGAGTCCGGCCTGCTGGTGCCCGAGAAGATCCAGTATTTCGGGAACAGCTCCGGCAGCTCCACGAAGGGCAAGCCGAAGTTCCTTCCCATCGGCGACCGTCAGATCGCGTTCCAGCGCGGCAGCGCCTCGGACTCGCTCTTCCGCTACCTCGTGTGGCGCGGCGAGGACGATTACACGAGCGGCTACACGCTCGGGCTCTTCCCGCCGACGACGATGCGCCGCGAGGGCCCGGTCTACGTCACGACGAACCCGTCCTTGCAGTCGATCAAGATGCCGGCGTTCACCCGGGTCTGTCAGTTGCCCGAGGCGGAGATCCGCGAGATCGCCGACTACGACAAGAAGCTCGAGCGCATCGCGGATCGTTATCTCGATCACGACGTGCGGGCCGTCGCGGGAACCACCTGCTGGTTCTCGATCCTGTTCGACAAGCTGCTCGCGGCCGCGCGCCGTCGTGGGCGCAAGGCCGACCACGTCCGCGACCTCTGGCCGAACCTCCGCGTGCTGCTCGGTGGGGGCGTGAGCGCCGACCCGTACATGCCGGTCATCCGCGAGCGGATGGGGCGCGACGACATCGTGCTCGTCGACACCTACAACGCCACCGAGGGCGGCATCTACGCGTGCAGCGATCACAGCGGCGCGCCCGGGATGTTGATGATCCCGGACCGCGGCGTGTTCTTCGAGTTCGTTCCCGTCGAGGACGCGAGCGACCTGGCCACGCTGGCGA
>CAIKNO010000039.1 GCA_903828805.1 uncultured Sandaracinus sp.
AGCCGCAGGCGCCGCAGTTGGCGTTGTCGCTCGTCGGATCGACGCAGCGGTTGCCGCACACGATCTGGCCCGAGGGACAGCGTTGACAGACGGTGCGCGACACGACGCCCCCGTCCATCGACGTGTTGTTCACGCACACGTGGTCGGCCTGACAGCCGAACTCGCTGGCGCCTGCATCGGCGCGCTCATCAGCGGGACAACACCGCTGACCCGCCCCGCCGCACGGTCCAGCGGGCTTGTCGGGGTGCTCGAGCGCGCACGACATGAACGCGCACGAGAGGAGTGCGAAAAGTAATGTTCTCACCGAGTTCATCGATGGCGAGGGTACCACCACACGGTGAAAAATTGGTCCCGGTTTCTCGGCCGTCGGAGATATCCTCGGAGCCTATGCGAACGAAGCGACGAGGCTCTTTTGTGCTCGCGAGCGCGCTCGTGCTCGCGCCTGTCACAGCACATGCGCAGTTCATCGAACGCCTCTCGCTGAGCCTCGAGGGGGCCGCGGGCACGCAGCTTCTCGAGCCTCAATCGACCGAGTACGGCTTCGGCTTCTCGGGCGGCGCACGCCTCGCGCTCCGCGTCGCGGGCCCTCTCGCGATCCAGCTCTTTGGCTCGTACTGGAACTGGGGCTCCAACGATGCGCAGCTTCCCGGTGGCGTGCTCACGGCCTTCGGAGGCGGCCTCCGCCTCGCGCCGTGGATCGGCAGCGCCGGGCGCCTCGTGGTCGATCTCGACGTGGGCTTCAGCATCACGGGCGCGAACGACCCCGCCGCGCGTACGCTTCAAGCGTCGGGGCTCCTGCTCGGCGGCGGCGTCGGGTGGCTCTTTCCCCTCGCGCGCGCCTTCTCGCTCGGGCCCATGGCTCGTGTGAACTACCTCACGAGCCTCGAGTCGGTCTCGGCCGGAGACCGCGACCGAACGCTCTTCTGGACCGTCGGCGTGAGCTTCACGTTCCACGGTCCCCGCACGGCCGCGGCCGCGTCACCCGAGGAGCCCAGCGAGGCGCCCGCGCAGCGTCGACGACTCTCCGAAGACACCGACGGCGATGGCGTGCCTGATGCGACCGATCGCTGCGAGGGGCAGCTCGAGACACGCAACGGATTCCAGGACGACGACGGCTGCCCCGACAATGCGCCCGACCCGAGCGACACCGACCGCGACATGCTCTCGGGCGACGCCGACCAGTGCCCCAACGAGGCGGAAGACTACGACGGGTTTCAAGACACCGATGGCTGCCTCGAGGCCGACAACGACAACGACGGCGTCGTCGACGCGTCCGATCAGTGCGCCGACCAGTCGGAGACGCGCAACGGCTTCCAAGACGACGACGGCTGCGCCGATGAGAACCCCAACGCCGGCGCCATGATCGACGGGCAGCGCATCGCCCTCACGCAAACGCTCGTCGTGCGCGGAGGCCGCGTCGAGGGCAACGGCGAGGCGCTGCTCACCGCGGTCGCGCAGCAGCTCGCCTCGCACCCCGAGATCCGTCGGGTGCGCGTCGAGTGCCGCAGCGACGAGGGCGGCAACGAACACCGTGACGAGCGCGCGTCGACCGAGTGCGCGCGCTCGGTCGTGCGCTCGCTCCGCCGCGCGGGTGTCAACAAGCGCAGGCTGCAGACGCAGGGGGCAGGCTCGCTCCACGCTGCCGCTGGCGCGCCTGCTACGCGTGTCGATTTTGTGATCGTCGACCCCGCGGGGCCCGTCGCGACACCCGCCCCCGCAGCAGTGGCTTCGCCTGTCGAGGCGACCCCGTCAGACGACGACGGCGGCGGTCATCACGGTGGTCACCGCCGCCGCGGAGGCCACGGCGGTCGCCGTCGC
>CAIKNO010000040.1 GCA_903828805.1 uncultured Sandaracinus sp.
ACGTCAGCCACGAACTGACGCTCGCGGCCGGCCTGACGATCCCCTTCTGGCGCAACGCCGAGGGCGCGTCGGTCTCCGGACACGTCGAGGCGTTCGGCGCGAGCACCTTCGCGCACCTGTTCGAGCGCGAAACGGCGCCGTTCGAGGTCCTCGCGGGTGTCCGCGTGCAGCCCACGTGCGGGCTGCACGTGGGTCTGGCGGGAGGCACCGGCATCAGCCGGGGCTATGGCTCGCCGGACTTCCGTGGCGTGCTTCAGGTGGGCTGGTCCGCGTCGCAGTGCGGTGGCGAGGCGGTCGCTTCGGCGACGCCCGTGGTGGGCGATGCGGATGGTGATGGCCTCCTCGACGATGCCGATCGCTGCCCGACCGAGCCGGAGGACGTCGATCAGTTCGAGGACGCCGACGGCTGCCCGGATCCGGACAACGATCAGGATCAGGTCCTCGACGTGAACGATGGCGCGCCGATGGCGCCGGAGGATCGAGACGGCTTCGAAGACGACGACGGCGTGCCGGATCCCGACAACGACGCTGACGGCGTGCCCGACGGCGCCGACCGCTGCCCGGTCGAGGCCGAGGACCGGGACGGATTCCAGGACCAGGACGGCTGCCCCGAGACCGACAACGACCGCGACACCGTGCTCGATCCCCGCGACGAGTGTCCGCTCGCGCCGGGCCGCCCCGAGGACAACGGCTGCCCCCGCACCGTCCGACTCGACACCGAGACCGGCACCATCTTCGTCATCCAGCGCGTGGAGTTCGCGACGAACCGCGACGTGATCCTGGACCGCAGCTTCCCGATCCTCGAGGAGGTTCGCGCCATCCTCGATGCGAACCAGCAGCTGCGCCGGGTGCGCATCGAGGGCCACACCGACGACCGCGGCCCGGACGCCGCGAACCTCGATCTCTCCCGTCGACGGGCGGCCAGCGTGATGAGCTGGCTGTCGGAGCACGGCATCGAACGCAGCCGTCTCGAGGGCTGGGGATGCGGCGAGTTGCATCCGACCAACACGAACCGCACCGACGAGGGTCGGCAGGCGAATCGGCGGGTGGAGTTCCACATCATCGACCCGTCGCCCTCGTCAGGCGCCCGCAGCCTCGATGGCTGCGTCGAGGCCCGCTGAGCCTCGAGGGGGATCGGAATGGACTGCGAACGACGAACTTGGACGGGTCCTGGCCACCTTCGGTGGGGCCGACGCGACCCGGGTGGAGGAACCATGAGAAATAGCAGGATCGGTCGGTTTCTGGCCTCGTTGATGGTCGCGGGGTGCGTCCTCTCGGCTCCGTCGGTGGGCGAGGCCCAGGTGACGGGCCGCGTCACGGCGAACAACGGGTACGCGTTCGGCTTCGGCTCGGCGACAGCCGTGACCACGCGCAGCTCGGGCTGGGTATGGAACGAACTCGCCTGCGACATCCGATGCTGCACCGGCTGGGAGACGTACTCGATTCCGGCGGCCACGCTCTCGTCGAACGAGTACGCCTACATCCTGGCGGCGGGCGACAATGACGGCCTCACGTCGATGACCGCCACCTTCCTCGACTCGACGGGGACGGTCGTGCTCAACACCAACACGACCGGCGGCGAGTGGGAGGCGTGCGACATGGGTGCCCATTCGGGCACCAGCGAGCCCACGGGCGGGTGGGACGCGTACGTGAACGCCCGCCTCGGGGCGTGCACGTGGAGGAGCCTCGTGGCCGGCTGGAACGGGGGCAACGCGTGCTCGTGGTCCCCGACGCCGACGTGGGTGTGGGGCAGCGGCATCGCGACCGCGTCCCGCCGCGTGCTGTTCCGGACGCGGACGGTGG
>CAIKNO010000041.1 GCA_903828805.1 uncultured Sandaracinus sp.
CCCGTGACGCCGGTCGGAGGTGCGCCCTCGGGGCCCTCGATCCGCGCGAAGATCCGGGCGCCGGCCGCGCGGGCGTCGTCCTCGCGCATCAGGCCGAGCACCACCGCGGCGTCCCCGGGGCTGCCGACGTCTCCGAGGACGGCGTGCGCGGCCCGGACGTGCACCGGCTCGACGCTCACGTCGACGCCGCCGACGTACACGAGGTCGACCTCGCCCCGCGCGAGCGCCCGGCAGCCGAGCTCCAGCGCCCGGAGGCCCGAGGCCTCCTCGGCGCTCACGGTGAAGCTCGCGCCCGACGCGTCGAGCTGCGAATTGATCCGGTTCGCCGGGATGTTCGGCATCGTGCCGACCACGGTCGAAGCCCGCAGCAGCGGGGTGACTCCGTCGCGCGCCGACGCGAGCGTCCCGGCGTCCCACCCTTCGCGCCCCGCGATGTCCGCGAGACGCCACCGCGCCCCCCACCGGGCCACCTCGGCGTCGCATCCCATCCCGACGATGGCCGAGGCGCGAAAGCTCGGGACGGACGGCACCTGCGCCGCGCATTCGCGGGCCGCCGCCAGCAGCATCGTCTGCTGCGCGAGCGATGTCTCGAGGTCCACCGGCGGGAAGCGCAGGCCCGCCAGACCCAGCTCGACCTCGTCCGCGTGGCCCGACGGGCGACCGGAGAGAGGCCCCGGGCGGACCCGCGTGCGGCCCATCGCGAGGTCGTTCGCGAAATCGACGGCGTCGGCGCCACCGGCGACCCGGGCTCCGATGCCGACCACGACGATGCGGGGCGAGGGCCCCGCCGGTTCGACGTCGAACGTCTGTCCTGCCCACTCCTCGACGATCAGGTGGGCGTCGTTCCCGCCGAACCCGAACGCGCTCAGCGCCGCGCGCCGGGGGCCCTCGCTCGGCCACGGCTCGGCCTGCCGGAGGACGCGGAAGGGCGTGCCCTCGAGCGCCGGGGTCATGCGGTCGAGGTGCGGGGTCGGCGGCCGCGTCGCGTGCTCGAACGCCCCGAGGATCTTCAGCAGGCCCGCGGCGCCGGCCGCGGTCACGAGGTGTCCGAGGTTCGCCTTCAGCGAGCCTATCGGGAGCGCGTCGGCGCCCTCGAAGACCCGGGCCATGCTCCGCAGCTCCGTGGCGTCTCCGACCGGCGTTCCCGTCGCGTGGCACTCGATCATGCCGACGGTGGAAGGCTCGAGCCCCGCCTGCGCCCACGCGGCGCGCATCGCGCGGACCTGTCCGTCCTCGCTCGGCGCGAGCAGCCCGCGCCCACGTCCGTCGTTCGCGAGGCCGATGCCGCGGATGACCCCGAGGATCCGGTCGCCGTCGCGCACGGCGTCGTCGAGCCGTCGCAGCACGACGATGGCGCAGCCCTCGCTCGGCACGAGCCCGTCCGCGTCGGGGTGGAACGGCCGGCTGCGGCCGCTCTTGCTCATCGCCTGCAGCGCGCAGAAGCCGATGTGGATGAACAGGTCGTCGGCGCGGTTGACCGCGCCGGCCAGCATCACGTCCGCCCGGCCGGTGTGCAGCGCGTCGCACGCGAGCGCCATCGCGTAGAGCGACGAGGCGCACGCGGCATCGAGCGCGAAGCGTGGGCCGTCGACGCCGAGGGCCTCGGACAGGAGATGCGCCGGAAGGCCGGACATGAAGCGGTTGCGCGGATCGACCGTGCCGGGGGGCGCGAAGCGCGAGCCCTCGAACCAGACGCCGGCCGCGTAGCGCGAGAGCGCCTCGGTCGGGAACGACAGGTTGCCGAGGACGGCGCCGGTGCGCGCGGCCTCTCCGCGGGCGCGCCCATGATCGAGCCGCCCCGCATCCCGCAGGGCCTCGCGCGCGGTGTGCAACACCCACTGGAACAGGACATCGAGCCCCCGCACGTCCGACTCGGGGAGGCCGAAGCCGCGCGGGTCGAAGAGCGGGTCGAACCCGTGCACGTAGCCGCCGCGATCGCTCCATGCGCGGTCTCCGCTCGGTGCCGTCGCGGGCGAGCGCCCAGAGCGCCTCGGGCGAGAGCGCGCCGGGCAGCACGCACGCCCGACCCACGATGGCGATCGGGGCGAACCGGGCGCGGCGCGCGCTCATGCGCCGGCCCGGGTGCGCGCGGCGGCCTCGAGCTCCTGCCGGCTGCCCGGCAGCACCGAGACCTCGACCGCCTCGAGCCGCGCGACGGGGCGGCCCGACGCGTCGGTGAAGGACACGTCGAACACCGCCTGGTCACGGTTCTTCGCGGTGCCCGACGCCACCGCGCGGAAGGGACCGCTCGGCCAGCTCGCCACGTGCGGGACATACGCGCCGACCGAGGTCGGCAGCGAGGCGCCGCCGAGCGCGTGCTTCGTCCACAGCACCGCCAGCTGAAGACCGCCGTCGAGCAGGGCCGGATCGGTGGCCCAGCCACCGTCGCTCCAGCCGAGGGCGGCGCGCCCGAGCAGGCGTCCGGAGAGTCCCTTGTTCGATTCGCCGTCCAAGGCCTCGATCGCGTGGAACATCGGGCCGTGGAAGAGGACGTCGCCGTACACGATGTCGGTCCACGGAGCGAGGGCGCCGAGCGTCGGCGCGGCGCTGCCCGGGGGGGTCGAGCGGGGCTGGAGCTCGACCTTCGCCGTGTAGTGCAGCGCTGCGCCTTCGCCCTTCAGCGCGAGGTCGAACGCGCGGACATCAGACGCCGCCGCCTGGGGCCGCGCCGTGCACGTGATCGTGAACCGGTCTCCGCCGCTCGAGAAGCGCGCGAGGCGGACGCCGCGGAGCACGCGCAGGTCGCGCACGGCGCCCAGCACGAGCTCGCGGTCCACCGCCTGCGCCGCGCGGGCGAAGAGCTCGAGCACGATCATCGCCGGCAACACCGGGGTGCCCTTGACCACGTGGCTCGCGATGAAGGGGTGGCTCGCCGCGTCGATGACGACCTCGAACGCGCGCTCGTGCAGGGACGAAGGCTCGGCGGCGAGCGCCTCGGCGCGGGGTTCGCCGCCGAGCACGAACTCGACCCCGTCCTCGGCGCCCGCGGCGAGCTCGTCGACGAGCATGCGCGCGCCGTCCGCGAGCGCGATCATCGGCACGCCCAGCTTCTCGAAGCGGGCCTTGAGCGCGGGCGTGACCATCCCGCCCTCCCACGGACCCCAGCCGAGCGAGCGAACGCGCACGCCGGCTCCGCGACGGGACTGCTCGAGGCACGCCACCTTGTTGAGGACCTCGTTGGCCATCGCGTAGTCGCACTGGCCCTGGTTGCCGCACCGCGCGGCCACCGACGAGAAGTTCACGATCGCGCGGAGGGGATCGTTCGCGGTCGCGTCCAGCAGCGCCCGCAGGCCGAGCACCTTCGTGTCGAACACGCGGTCGAACTGCTCGTCGGACTTGTCGGCGATGAACCGGTCGGCGAGGACGCCCGCGCCGTGCACGATGGCCCGCACGGGGCCCCATGCGGCGCGCACGCCTTCGAGCGTGGCGTGGAGCGCGCGTGCGTCCTGCACGTCCACCGCGACGTAGCGGGCCTGACCGCCCGCGGCCTCGATGGCCTCGAGCGTGCCACGCACCTCGCGGGCCGCGAGGATCCGCTCGACCCGACGGCCGAGCTCGGCGGGGGTGATCGCCTCCCCGCGCGCCTTGGCGTCGTCGAGCAGCGCGCGCTTGAGCGCGGCATCGGTGGTGGCGGCGCGGGCGGCCGCGGGCTCGTCCTGCGCGGCGGAGACAGCCGTGCGCCCCAGCAGCAAGAGCCGGCAGCGCGTGGCCTTCGCGAGCGCGATGAGCGTGGTGGCGGTCACGCCGCGCGCGCCCCCCGAGGCCACGACGACGTCGCCCGCCGCGAGCAGCGGACCTGCGGCCACGACGGGCACGGCCTCGCTCACCACCGTCCATCGAGAGCCGTCGGCCTTCAGGCCGACCTCGAGCTCGACGCCGCCTCGGACGAGCTCGTCCGCGATCCGCTCGGCCCCGGCGTCGACGGAGAGGCCGTCGCACGCGACGTCGAGCGCACGCACGGCGGCCTTGGGCCACTCCTGCGCGGCGGTCTTCGCGAGGGCCGCGATGCCGCCGAGCCACGCGCGCGCGGAGCCCGAGAGGCCGAAGTCGCCGCCCGTGTCCTGCACGGTGACGAACGCGCCGCCGGTCTTGCTCAGCCGAGGCGCGATGGCGCGGGCGGTGCGGAACGCCTCCCGCGCGATGATCAGCTGCGCATCGACGCTGGCGGCCGCCCGCAGGCCGCCGAGGAACACCACCGCGTCGGCGTCGTCGGGAATGGAGGAGACCACCTCGGCCGGGACGCCGCGGGCGCCGAGGGCGCGCCCCAGGGCTGCCGCGATGCCGCGACCGTCGTCGGTGAGCACCAGCCGTCGTGCGGACACGAGACCCGGCGCGACCATGCCGAGCGCAGGCGCGGGCACCAGGCGGGTGGCCCAGCGGGTGGAGGGAACGGGCGTGGGGGTCGGGGCCGCGGTCGCGGTGCCCGATAACGGCGCGGACTTGCCGGGCAGGGCCTGCTGGAGGTGCTCGACGATCTCGCCGACGGTGCGCAGCGCCCCGAGGGCGGCGGGGTCGACGTCGGGCAGGCCGGGGGCGCGCTCGCGGACGGCGGCGAGGATCTCGACGCGCTTGATGGAGTCGATGCCGAGGTCGGCCTCGAGCTCCATGTCCATGCGGATCATCTCGGCGGGGTAGCCGGTCTTGGCGGCGACGACCTCGAGCATGGTCTGCATCAGGTCGACGGTGGGCACCGCGACGGACGATGCGGCGGCGACGGACGATGCGGCGGCGACGGACGATGCGGCGGCCCCGCGTCCCGCGGTGCTGCCGGGCAGGGCCTGCTGGAGGTGCTCGACGATCTCGCCGACGGTGCGCAGCGCCCCGAGGGCGGCGGGGTCCACGTCGGGCAGGCCGGGCGCGCGCTCGCGGACGGCGGCGAGGATCTCGACGCGCTTGATGGAGTCGATGCCGAGGTCGGCCTCGAGCTCCATGTCCATTCGGATCATCTCGGCGGGGTAGC
>CAIKNO010000042.1 GCA_903828805.1 uncultured Sandaracinus sp.
GCGATCACGAGAACGCCGCCGGCGCATCGTCGGCGAGCCGCCCGTCGCGCAGAGGGTCATTGCAGTCGACCCGCCTGTGACCACAAGCTCCTGGGATGACCTTCAGGACGGACGCATCGCGCCGGTGGTTGTCCCTGACCTCGTGGTGCGCCCTCGCCTCGGCGCTCGCGCTGGGAGGCTGTGGCGGAGAGTCGGCCCCCGCCGACGCCGGCCCATCGGGGATGGACGCCGAGGTGGCGGATGCCGCCCTCGACCTCGACGCGGGGCGGCGCCCGACGTGCACCGGCGTGCCGACCGCATGCGCGACCCTCGACCTGGCGTCGTGCGACGGTGTGCAGGGATGCCGGGTCTCGCAGTGCCGCGGCGTCGCGGTGCAGTGCGACGACTACGTGCAACAGACGCAGTGCGACGCGACCGCGGGATGCCGCTGGTCGGGCACGGCCTGCGGCGGCCGCGAGACCCCGTGCGCGAACCTCGAGACCGACGTCGCCTGCGCCGCCCAGATGGGCTGCGGCTGGACCGACGTCCCCGCGTGTCGAGGCACCGCCCTCCGATGCGAGGACCTCACGGGCGCGGCGTGCGCAGCCCAGCCCGGCTGCAGCGGATTCTCACCCGGTGACGGCGGCGGGATCGACGGCGGCCCCGGGCGGGACGCCCAGGCCCTGTGGGACGGAGGCGGCACCTGCGAGCCGCCCGTCCCCTCGTCGGCGCTCGCAGGGTGCAACCCCGAGGCCGGCATCGAGTGCGATGGCGACTGGCGCGGCATCAACGCGCGCACCGGCGCCGAGTACTGCACGCCCGCGTGCAGCGCGACCGAGTGCTGCAGCCCGCAGCACGGCAACTTCGCCTGCGTCCCGCGGGACGCCGCCGGCGCGTGCCCCGCAGCCGACCTCTTCATCGATCGCTCCAAGATCGTCGACAACTACACGGTCGAGTACCGGAACTTCCGCGAAGGCGACTGCGCGATCGTCGAGGGCTGCGTCGGCGGTCCGGGCATTCGACGCCTCCTGCGCTTCGACACGTGGACCCCGAACACCGGCACCGCCGACATGTTCCTCGGCCAGCCGAGCCGCGAGTCGCCGAACTTCGAGTACTCGGCCTGCCACAACCACTACCACTTCAACTCGTACGCCGCGTACGAGCTGCTCACGCCCGACGGCTCGTGCGTGACGGCCACCGGACACAAGCAGGCGTTCTGCCTGCTCGACTTCTACTCCTACCCGGGCACCGATGGCCGCGGGGGCACGTACAACTGCGGCTACCAGGGCATCCAGCGCGACTGGCAGGACGTCTACTCGAGCGGGCTCGACTGCCAGTGGGTGGACGTGACCGGCGTGCCCGAGGGCGACTACCTCCTGCGCATCCGCGTGAACACCGATCACATCCTCGCGGAGACCAACTACGAGAACAACGAGATCACCGTGCCGGTGACGCTCACGGCCGACCGCGGCCCCCCCGCCGTCGACCTCACCGACGCGTGCCCCGACGGCACCGAGGGCGTGGACCGCAACTGCGGATGGACGCGCTCCTACGACGGCACCTGCGAGCCCGGGGCGATGGTGAGCGTCGGCTGCTCGGCCCTGTGCGGCCACGGCTCGTGCACCGGCGACACGGTGATGCGCGTCTGCGAGACCGCGCTCGGCGTCAACTGCAGCAACGGCCTCGAGTTCGCCCAGAACGACGACTCGGGATGCGGCACGGGCACCTGCGGCATGGGCGGCGACTGCTGCTCCCGCAGCCAGTTCACCTGTCCCGGCACGGGCACCTACACCGTGTGGACCGGCGGCTTCCAGGCGGGTGCTTCGGACGCGACCTGCAACGTCGCGCCCGAGGCGCCCCCGCCCCCTGCGCCCGCGCCCTGAGCCGCCCTCGCGCTAGAGTGGGGCCATGACCTCCGGGCCCCACACCGCCACGCCGCCTCGGAACCACCTCTACGTGCAGGTGCTCGTGGCCATCGCCGCGGGCATCGCCCTGGGGTCCCTCGCGCCGTCGTGGGCCGAGGCGATGAAGCCGCTCGGGGACGGCTTCATCCGCCTGGTGAAGATGCTGATCGCGCCGATCATCTTCTGCACCGTCGCGACCGGGATCGCGGGCGCGGGAGACCTGCGGCGGGTCGGCCGGGTCGGGCTCAAGGCGCTCCTCTACTTCGAGGGGATGACGACCCTGGCGCTGCTGATCGGCCTGGCCGTGGTGCACCTGCTGCGCCCCGGCGTCGGCATCCACGCCACCGCCGAGAGCCTCGACGCCGGCGCCGTGACGGCGCAGACGCATGGCCGAGAAGCGCAGGGCCTCGTCCAGCACCTGATGAACATCATCCCCGAGAACCTCGTCGGCGCGTTCGTGTCCGGGGAGATCTTGCAGGTGCTCCTCGTGGCGGTGCTGGTGGGGCTCGCGCTCGCGGGCATGGGCAAGGCGGGCGAGGCCCCTCTGCGCGTGCTCGACACCGTCGCCAAGGTGCTCTTCAAGCTGATCTCGATGGTGATGGTGCTCGCCCCCTTCGGGGCGTTCGGCGCGATGGCCTACACCGTGGGGCACTACGGGCTCGCGTCCCTCGGACACCTGATGCACCTGATGCTCGGGTTCTACGCGACGTCGCTCGTGTTCGTGTTCGTCGGGCTGGGCTTCGTGTGTCGGCTCGTCGGCGTCTCGATCTTCGCGCTGCTGCGCTACCTGCGCGACGAGCTCCTGATCGTGCTCGGCACCTCGAGCTCGGAGACCGTGCTGCCGCAGCTGATGGACAAGCTCGAGCATCTCGGGTGCGATGCGTCGGTCGTGCGGATCGTCGTGCCGACCGGCTACTCGTTCAACCTCGACGGGACGTCGATCTACCTGACGATGGCCGCGGTCTTCGTGGCCCAGGCGCTCGACGTCCAGCTCTCGCTCGGCGACGAGCTCGGGCTGCTCGCGGTGCTGCTGCTCACGTCGAAGGGGGCCGCGGCCGTGACCGGCGGCGGCTTCGTGACGCTCGCCGCGACGCTCCAGACGACCCACGTCATTCCCGTCGCGGGGCTCTCGCTGCTGCTCGGCATCGACCGGTTCATGAGCGAGGCACGCGCGCTGACCAACATGGTCGGGAACTCGGTCGCCACGCTGGTCGTGTCCCGATGGGAAGGGGCCTTCGACCTCTCGCGGGCCCGCGCGGTCCTCGAGGGAAGCGCCACGACGAAGCCCGCCCCCACCGAGAGGTGAGCGCGGGCTTGCGGCGCGACGTCCGAAGGGAGTTCGAACTCAGCGCACGAAGATCCAGCCGTTGCCGGCGCCGGTGCCCGCGTCCGTGCCCCAGGCCGACGCCGAGCCCACCCAGTACGCCCCGTTGAAGTACCCGCCCGCGCTGAACTCGCTGCCGCCGTTGATGCTTCCGTCCCAGCAGCCCGTGTACCAGAACGGCGTGTTGCCGAAACTGGCCGAGCAGTTCGTACCGCTGGCGTCGAGGTCGCGGTTGTACGCGGAGAAGGGCGCGTTGTTGTGGGACGAGAAGAGCCCCGGGACGGCCGTTCCGACCAGCTGGGAGCACGAGATGAGCCCGAGGTTGTAGTTCGGCAGCGTGAACCCGTAGGTGCACCGGTACGACTGATCGATCGGGCTGCCGTAGTCGTTCGCCCACGAGTAGCGGAGCTGCGTCCCCGGCGACATCGCCGTCCAGTGCCTCAGGCCGATGAAGTAGAGGAAGCTCTCCGGGTCGTTTCCGAGGGTGCCCACGACGCGCGGGAGGGTGTGGACGGCCGCCAGCCAGTCGAGCTCCGTCGTCGGCTTGCTCCGGCCGCCGCGCAGGTTGCTCCACACGAGCGTCCATCCACCTCCGTCGGTCGTCATGTCGCAGTAGGCCTGGAACGACGTGGTCGTCGTGCTCGGGCGCAGCCAGTACGGACCGCTCGCCGCGGTCGGACGGGCGGTCTTGATGGCCGCACAGCTGGTGGCCGCGCTCGACGCGGCATCCCCGAGCAGAGGCGCGGTCGCGCCCGTCGTCTCGCACGTGACGCTCCCGTCGGCCGCGATCGCCCGGATGGCCGATCCGGCCGTGCAGCCCGCGGCCACCCGACGCTGGACGTACGCGGTGTCGACGGAGAACGTCGTGCCGACCAGCGCCATCCCGTCGCCCGCCGAGTACGCCGTGACGGTGTCGTCGTCGGCCTCGCACGTGACCGTTCCGTCGGAGCCGATCGCGCGGATCGACGAGCCCGGCGGGCACGTCGCGCTCACCCGCGCCTGCACGGCGCTTCCGTCCACCGCGAAGGTGCTCCCCATCAACGTCAGACCCGCGCCGGCGGTGTACGTCATGCCGACCGAACCTGCGTCGTCTGCCTCGCAGGTGACGGTGCCGTCCTCCGCGATCGCGCGGATCGACGAGCCGACCGCGCAGGCCCCGGCGACCCGCGTCTGCACGGCGCTTCCGTCCACCGCAAACGTGCTGCCCGCCAGCGTCAGGCCCGTTCCGGCCGTGTACGTGGTGCCGTCGTCGGTGCCGTCCGCGAATCCCGAAGGCACGCCCGTGACCTGGCCCCACGCGATGTCGCCGTCGTAGGTCTCGACCGTCTCCGCGCGGAACGCATACGGCACGCTCGTCAACGGGATCGGGTCCATCGCCTCGCCCGCCACCGTGATCCGGAGCGCCAGGGACGACGCGAAATCGGCCGGATCGAGCGGGGTCTCCGTGCCCAGCCGGACCGTGAACAA
>CAIKNO010000043.1 GCA_903828805.1 uncultured Sandaracinus sp.
CGCCTGGCAGCGCGCGCGCCACGCTCGACGAGCCCAGGAGACCACGTGAACGCCCACCGCTCGCTCCCGCGCTTCTTCGTGAACGGCCCCGCCCTGCGCGCGTCGGCGGTCCTCGCCGCGCTCCTCTGCGGCCCTTCCCTGCCCATCGCGCGCGCCGACGAGGAGCGCCACCTCGACTCGCTCGAGGCCGTCGAGGCCGCCTGCCGCGGCGCCAGCGCCCGCCCGGCGAGCACCCTCTACACGCTCGAGATCGCAGCGGGATTTCGCTTCGGGACGCTCGACGAGGAGGGCTTCCTGCCCATCGACACCCAGCGAAACCTCCGTGCGCTCGGGGGACGCGTCGAGGTCTTCTCCTCGCATCTCGAGCGGGTGGGCTTCCTCGCCACGCCCGCGCGGGGCGCCGAGCTCGAGGCGGCCCGCACCCGCGGCGCGCGCCTGCGCTTGGGGTTCTTCCTGGGCTATGACGAACCCGACCGGAGCGCGTGCATCGTGCGGTCCCGCTTCGGCGTGACGACGATCCGCATCGACGTCGCGTTCGTCGAATTGCTGACGGCCGAGGGCGCGCTCGTCGCGCGCGAGGACACCGAGCGACTGAGGGCGTGGCGGGACGACCGCGACAGCCAGCACCTCGCGGGCGAGGGTCCACGCGCAGCGCTCGGCGAGGCGAGCACGCCGTCCGGATCGCTGCCCGAGCCGTGGCAAGCACAGCTCGCACGCGCCGCCGAGGGCGAGGTGACGCGGGCGCTCGGGCAGTGCCACCGCGACGGGGTCGCCCGTGGTGCCCAGGGGCAGGGCCAGGTCGTCGTTCGTCTGCGCGTGGAGGGTCGGACCGGTCGCGTGCTCGACGCCGCGGCCACGGTGTCGGACCTCGGAGACACGGACGAGGGGACCTGCATCGCGCAGGCGCTGCGTGCGCTGGCGGTGCCCGCAGGCCCCGGCGACTGGGCGGGCCGGACGGTCGAGCTGAACGTCCCGGTGCGCCTCGCGGCCGACTGAGCTTCCCCCGCAGCGGAACGCCGCGGCACGCCCTGAACGGCGTCGCTCAGCGACCCGGGCCCGCCGACGCGGGCTGGCCCGATGCGAGCCGGTCGAGCTCCGTCCAGTACCGATCGGCCAGCTGGACGAGGGCCCGCACCGAGGCGCGGAACGCGCGCCGGTCGAAGTTCGAATCCGTGTTCAGCACGATGGCGAGGCGCACCTCGCCGTCGGTCGGATCCCACTCGAACTTCCCGAGCAGCATCTGCCAGTTGAGCTCCATGAGCCGCCGGAGCAGCGCCGTCGTGCCGGGGCCGTCGATGGGCGCGCTGAGGTAGCGCTCGACGTGCAGGTAGACCGTGTCGGTACGGTCGCTGTAGGTCGCGCGGACGCGGTAGTCGCGCTCGCTCGCGGACCCGCGCTGCGTCAGTTCGCACGTCGCGCGCTGCGCATCCACCGCGGCGCAGTTGAAGCCCTCGATGCCCATGTGCTCGAGCTCCGTGCGCATCGCGCCGAGGTACCGGGGCTGCCCCTCGGGCACCGCCTCGGTCGTCCGCGCCGGCAAAGACTCCGTGCCGCGCGCCGGACCTTCCTGCGCGTGCGCGATCGACGCGAAGGTCACGAGCAGCGCGCCGAGCGCCGACGCCGAGATTGCCGAGTTGCCGCGCTTCATGTCGTCACTCCCGCGGGAAGCCCCGCACCCGCCCCGTTCGGCGGTTCAATCGAGAAGGTCGAGGTGACCGTGCGGGATCTCCTCGGGCACACCGGTGTCGGTCGCGCGGAGCCGCATGAAGAGCTGCCCGAGGCAATTCTCCGGCTGCACGACGCCGAACGCGCGGCTGTCCTCGCCGACGTGTCCACGGTTGTCGGAGAGCAGGAACAGGCCCCGGACGGCGGCCTGGTCGCGCATCGCGAAGGCGCGATCGGCACGGTCGAAGAACAGGTGCGTCTGGTACGACGAGTAGTCCTCGATGCCCCAGTTCATTCGGTAGGTGCGGGCAGTCTCGGGATCGACGAACTGCACCTGCCCGCGGCCGTCGCGCGACGACCGGAACCCGGCCACGAACATCGTGCCGCGCTCGAGGCGAAGGGACTCCCCGGGCATCGCGGCGACCCGCCCGACGACGAAGCGTCCCGGCTGCGAGGGGTGTCGGCACAGCGCGATGTCGTCGCGTTGAAGCTCGGCCCCCCGCCACATCACCACCTGATCGCCCACGAACATCGTGGGGGCCATGCCGCTGTGGCCCACGCGGACGATGTCCACGAAGAACGCCTTCAGCACGCCGGCCGCGCATGCGAGCACCACGGCGAGGAACATCAGGACCTTGAGCGACTCTCGGACGAACGATCTCATGGGCGGCGGGAGCGTACCCGAGAACCTGCGCGACGGGGCGCGGACCGCGCGCGGAGTCGACCTCAGAGGGCGCGGGACACGATCGCGTGCACCCCGTGCGCGTCGAGGGGCCAGCCCTCGCCCCCCGCGGGAAGCGCCGCCGTGCGCCCCCGCGCGACCTCGACGCCGTCGACGACCGCACGCCCTTCGAGCACGGTGAGGGACCGCAACGAGTCCGCGGGACCGAGCGGGAGCGGCCCCGAGCCCTCGAGCCGCGCGACCTCGAGCCAGGGGGACGCGAGGCCGCCCGGACCGGCGAGCCCTTCGAGCTTCGCGGGACCGCCGAGGTCGGGCCGCCCCGCGCGCTTCCGCGCCTGCGCCAGAAAGGCCGCCCCCCTCGGGCGCGCCCAGTCGGTGACCGCCATCGCACGCGCCACGTGGAGCGTGCGCGCCGTCCCCTGCTCCGAGCGTCGCCCCTCGGCGTCGTAGCGCCGGTTCCAGTCCCAGTACCGGTACGTCACGCCGGCCTTGCCGGGCCGGACGCGCTGCGGCTCGACGAGCGTCAGGCCCGCGCCGATCGCGTGCGGTGTGCCCGGCTCCACCAGGAGGAAATCGCCCACCTCGACCGGCACGAACGAGAGCAGGCGAGAGAGGTCCAGGCCCCGCTCGAGGCAGTCGGCGACCTCGTCCCGACCGACGCCCTCGCGGAGGCCGAGCCACACGCCGGCTCCGGCCTCGGCGTGCTCCACGTACCAGCACTCCGGCTTGCCTGACTCTCCCGGTCCGAGCGCCGGGTCTCCATCCCCGGGGTGGATCTGGACCGAGAGCGCCTCCGCCGTATCGAGCAGCTTCACCAAGAGCGCCGTTCCGCCGAGCGCGGCCTCCCGGCCGAGCCCCTCCGGCGACGCCGCGAGGAATGCGGCGAGCGTCACTCCGGAGCCCTCGAGCCGCGATGGGAAATCGGGCCCGTTCGACAGCTCCCACGACTCCCCGATCGCCTGTTCGCCGGACACGAGGCCGCGCTTCAGCGCCCGCGCCAGGCGCGTGCCGCCCCACGGCGTGCGGGCGGGCGAGGTCACGTGGTCGGCGGCGAGCAGGACAGGTTTCATGGAGCGCGGCCGTGCCGTTTTCTTTGTAGGTGGAGGTAGGACCGTTAGTGTCGCGACAGACCAGGAGGTCACGCCATGATCGGCAGCGAGCGTCGAGTCAACAAGGTCTTGGTGACGAGGAACACCGAGTATCACATCCGTCGGGACGTCTGCGTCGCGGTCCGCGACCGACAGAGCGGCGAATGGCTCCGGGGGCACCTGGCGATCCGGCAGCGGGTCCACGGAGGGCTGAAGTTCACCCGCTCGGGCGGCATCCTCCCGAACCTCGGCGCGCCCTCCCTCGGGGAGTCGATCTTCTTTCACGCCGCGGGCCGCGATCTCGTGACCAGCCCGGTGCTCTCGATCGAGCGGCCGCCGCTCGACACCGTCGCGGATCACTACCCGTCCTGATCGACCCGCGCGGGGCGCTCTCCCGGGCCCCCGCCCCTCATCGACGCGGGGTGACGAGCGCCGCGACCTCGTGCCCTTCGAGGACCTGATCGTCGTCGGTGCGGACGCGTCGAAGGCACAGTCCGCCTCCCCGCGCGGCGCGCACGACGACCCCTTCGGGGGCCACGAACGCCTCTCCCGCGCGCAGGCCCCCCGGAAAGCGACCCCGCCACACGTCCGCCTGCAGGACCGTCACGAACGTGTCCTCGAGCAGCGCGCTGGCGCCGGGCTCGGGGGCGGCAGCCCGCACGCAGCGCTCGAGCTGCGCGGCGTCGGACGTGGTGAACGCGAGCGCGAGGTCGTCCTCGTCGGGGCGCGGTGCCGCGGTCGCGAGCGCGTCGTCCTGCGGACTCGACGCGGGCGTGACCCCCGACGCCAGGGCGTCCGCGCAGCCCACGAGCAGCGCGAGCGAGGGCCGATCGAGACGGCGGGCCAGCGACCACCCGGTGTCGTGCGCGTGCACCCGCAGCGTGGAGCGCGCGACGACGGCGCCGGTGTCGTACTCGGGCTCGAGCCGATGGAGCGTCACGCCCGTCTCGGCGTCACCGTGCAGGATCGTGTGAAAATAGGGGTCGGGGCCCCGCCAGCGCGGCAGCAGCGACGGGTGCACGCCGTACGCGCCGAGGGGCGCCTCGAGGAGCAACGACGCAGGGATCTTGCGCGGCCAGAACCACGAGAGCAGCACGTCGAACCCGGTGCTCTCGAGGGCACGCTGCACGTGATGATCCTCGAGCCGGGGACGCCCGAGCAACAGGGTGCCCATCGGCAGGCGCCGGCGCAGGCGCGCCATGCCGGGTGCCTCCGGATGCCCGATGGCACACGCGACCGGCACGTGGCCGGCGCGGAGGAGCACGTCGACGCCGAGGGGCAGGCCGAGGTAGAGGATGCGCACGGAAGTGGTATACCGCTGCGGCCGAGCGGCGGCAGGCCTTCCCCCGCAGCCGGTTCCATCATGAGCGAGCCCCGTCGAACCATCCGTGTCGTCGCTGCCGTCGTCGAGAAGAGCGGCCAGTACCTCATCACGCAGCGGCGTCCGAACGCCGTGTTGCCGCTGCTGTGGGAGTTCCCCGGCGGCAAGGTGGAGGCCGGCGAGACCGATGGCGAAGCGCTCGCCCGGGAGCTCCTCGAGCGCCTCGGCGTGACGGCAGAGGTCGGCGAGTGGATCTCCGAGACCGTGTGGGACTACGAGCATTACAGGGTCGCCCTGACCCTGTACGAATGCGAGACCCACGGCACGCTGGAGCCGCGGGGCGTCCACGGGTATCGATGGGTGACGTCCGACGAATTCGACCAGTTCGAGTTCACCCCGGCCGACGAGGCCAGCATGAACAGGCTGCTGGGCGTCTACGACGCATGAGGAAACCACCGATGAACCGAATGGCGAGCGTTCTTTCCCTGGCCGTGGCCCTCGCGGGATGCGGCAGCACCGAGGCCCCGACGCTGCGGGCCGCACCCACCGCGGCCGAGGTGCATTCGCCCGAAGGGCACGCGGCCGAGGGCCATGCCCCTGAAGGCCATGCCGCTGAAGGCCATGCCGCCGGGCACGCGACCGGTCCCCAGCCGACCCGGGTGCTCGACGACGGCGCGCGCCTCTTCGGCGCAGAGCCCCAGGGCCTGCCGAGCACCGCGCTCGCCTCCATCGTCGCCAATCCGGCCCAGTTCGACGGCCAGCCCGTCCGCACCGAGGGCACGATCGAGCGCGTGTGCCAGGCGATGGGGTGCTGGATGGAGCTGAGGGCCGAGAACGCCCCCGCCGTCCGCGTCCCGATGGCGGGCCACGCGTTCTTCCTTCCGCGGGATGTCGCCGGTCGCTCGGCCACCATCGAAGGCCGCGTGGCGGTCCAGGCACTGACCGAGGACGTCCGGCGCCATCTCGAGTCCGAGGGGGCGCTCGCGACGGCGTCCACGCTCTCCATCGACGCGACGAGCGTGGTGATCCGCTGACCTCCGAGCGCCCGCCGACGGCGGTCTGCCCGACCTGCAGCACGGCGCTCCCACAGGGCGCCGAACGCTGTCCGGGCTGCGGGCGGGTCTTCGGCGAGGCCAACCGCTGCCCGGCCTGCCACGCGATCGCAGGCGTGCGAGCGAGCGGTCGCGGTCACGTGTGCATGGCGTGCGGCAAGGACCGGATCCTGGCCCCCGGCACCACGGTGCTCGGCGGCGCGGCCACCGCCGTCACGCCCGGACGCCGGCCGACCCTCCCCGCACCGCGCGGCGCGGGTCGGTTCTGGCGCGCAGGCGCCGCGCTGCTGTGGCTCGGGGCGACGACGCTGGCCGCCGGGGCGCTCTTCGCCTCGGGCACGTTCGCCGCGGTGCTCTGGACGGCCTCGGTGGCGCTCGCCGGCGCCGGCTGGGTCGCTCGACGCGTCGGCCGCGGAGTCGACGACGACGCTCGACGCGCCCGTCTCCTGGGGCTCGAGCGCGCGGTGCTCGAGCTCGCCACCCTGCGCCGCGGCGATCTCGTCGCGACCGACGTCGCCACGGCCCTCGGTCTCGGCGTCGCCGAGGCCGACGCGGTCCTGACGTCGCTCGCCGATGGGGTTCGCGTGGCGGTCGAGGTCGACTCCGACGGGGTCGTCCACTACGTGTTTCGCGAGCTGTCCACGCCGACGCTCGCGCCCGCGGTGCGGGTGGACCTGGAAGGGCTCGACGCCGAGGCCGACGACGCGGCGGCTTCGGTCGAGGCCGAGCAGATCCGAGACGCCGCCCGCGCCCAGGTCGAGCGCGAGCTTTCGTCACGACATCGGACGTGACGGCCCCCGCGGGCGACACGGACCGTCTCCGCGGTTTCGTGTGCCTCCCGACCCTCACACGGGCGGGCCCCCGCGCGGCGACCGAACCGCGCGGCGACTGAACCGCGCGGCGACCGAACCGCGCGGCGACCGAACCGTGCGGCGACCGAACCTCGCGCTGCCAGGGCCTGCCGTCAGGCGAGGATCTCGGGGTCGCCGAGCGCGCCTTCCGCCGAGCGAACGGCATGGCTGAACGCGATGACCTCCACGAGGACCGCACGGTAGATGTGGTCGAACGCCTCGAGATCCGGCTTCCCCTCGGCCTGTTCGAGGGCCTCGTCGAGGTGGTGCTGCACGAAGTTCAGCACGGCCGGCTGCCCCATCGCGACGACGTCGTCGCTCTCCATCGTCTCGGCGGGATCGTTCGCCCGGAGTTCTTCGTCGGCCGCGAGCGTGTCGACCGCGAACGCGAGCTGGGTCTCGTCGACCTCGGAGAGGCGCGTGGGGAACGCCTCCCGGAACGCCATGTACACGGTGACGACCAGGAAGTAGCCGAGCGATTGCGCGAGGTCGTCGGAGCGGCCGGACACCTGCTCGGCGAGGTACTGCGCGAGCGCCGGCTGCTTGCGGTCCATCTCGCGGTAGGTCTCGTCGAGCGCGACCTGGAGCGCGTCTTGACCTTCGCCGAGCTGTTCCTCGACGGCGCCGATGGCCACGTCATCCACCACCGCGTGCCGGGGGACGGGCCGCAGCGCCGCCTTTTGAACGAATCTCACGGCCGCAGCATAGCCGCGGACCGCGGCGGCGCACGCCTCGGGTCAGGCCGCGCTGCCACGCCGGGTCCGCGCGAAGGCGAGGCTCACTCGTCGTAGAACATCGGCGGGCGCTTGCGGATGAACCGCAGGATCAGCTCGCGCGACTCGTGGTCGAGCGCCTCGAACTGGATGCCCATGCCGGGATCGCTCTCCGACGCCATGTCCATCGGGTCGCACACGAACCGGACGAAGCCCTCCACGAACTTCTCGAACCCGCCCGGCAGCGTCACCAGGGCCCGGACCGCGGTGCCCTTCGGCAGGATGTTGTAGGTGGCGGCGAACACGCCGCCGTCCGCGATGTCACCCGAGAAGCCGACGTAGAAATTCGACTCCGTCGTCGCGCCGATGTTGACCTCGAGCTCCTGACGCGGCCCCGCCGCCGGCTTGCGCATCGACTGCGTCTCCGCCGGTGCCGCCTTGATGGGCGTCAACGCGCGCGGCTCCTCGGGGGGCACGGGCGCGGGACGCAGCGAGGCCGCCTGGGCCACGGCGAGCGCCTCGGCGACCATCGGGGGAGGCATCCGGGACGGCTGCGTGCTGAGCGGGAAGAGCAGCGACAGCGTCTGCGCGAGCGCCTCGGTCGCGCCCTGCACCCCGTGGTGCTGC
>CAIKNO010000044.1 GCA_903828805.1 uncultured Sandaracinus sp.
CCCTGTCAAGTCGCTCGGCGAAGTTTCTGAGATTTCTTTTTCTCAGAGTCAGAACCCGTCTTCCTCGTTGGAGAAATACGTGATCTGAAAGCCCGTCACGGGCTGGCCTTCGCCGAATATCGATTCTGTTTTGAAGAACGACCTCCCCGAAGGAAGGCGGCGTCGGGGGCGGCCGGAGCCGGCTCTCCATCGCCAAGGGAAGGCGTTTCTAGCATCCACCTTCGGGCTGTCAAACGCGATCCACGAAAATCGACCGGGGACGATGGATCGTCCGTGATTTTCAGGATCCCGGGCCGTCGCTGCGTCCCGGTGCGGCGCTCGGGCCGCGATCGAGCGGCAGCATCGCGACCCGATCCCCGTCGGCGACCTCGAGATGGCGGAGGGTCTCGGCGGGCACGCGGACGTCCGTCGGGTCGGCAGGATTCGCGAGATATTCGGAAGGGATGCAGCGCAGGTAGGGCGGGCGGTCGAGATCGACGGCGAACAACGCGCGGGCGGGCAACGGCGTGCCGTCCTCCGCCTGGCGCGCGACGACCCGGCAGGTCCGCTGCACGAGCTGGATGTCCTCGGTCGCCGCGATGAAATGCGGCCCACCGTCGAAGGGATCGACCCGGTTCCAGTAGCGAAATCCGATGCGTCGGAGGAGTTTTTCCACCCCGCGCGTCTGGGGACCCACCTTGCCGATGACCGCGCGGGCCTCGGGCGCCAGCAACGAGACGTAGATGTCCCCGTCCGGGAAGAGGCCTCGGATGAATTCCTTGTTGCGCTTCGAGAGGCGGTCGGCCTCCCGGTACGTGAGGCCGGTGAAACGACGGCCGACGGCCTCCCAGAGATGCGAGGTCCCGTCCTCCTGCAAGGGCGGCAGGAGCTCGGCCAGGACGCGGTCTTGAAAATCGGGCCGCCGCAGCGCGATCCAGAGGAACCGCACGTACGAGATCATCATCCCGAGGCGGTCGTTCGACCGGCGGACGTCGGGATGGACGACGAGTCCGCCGATCTCGGTCGGGCCGTTGTACGAGTATCCGATCGACAGGACATCGTGGGCGAAATGGCGGTCGAGCGTGGCGGAGTACCGCTCCTCGGTGTGCACGTCGAAGTAGATGTACGGCGCGTCCCGACGACCGAGCTGGGCGATGACCATCGAGGTCCCGACGGCGCGGTCCTCGTCGAGATCTCGAAGCACGAACACGTAGCTCCGGCGGCGAGGGTCACCGATGTCTCCCGAGAACGAGCGCTCGCTGTGCTCGAGGATCTCGCGGATGGTGGGCTCGTGATCGGGGAGGTTGACCGAGTCGAGGTGGCGCGCGAGGGCCAGGAGATCGTCCTTGTCGGCCAGGGTTGCAGCGCGGATCTCGTGGCGGATCGGAGAGCGGGACATGGAGCGGCCTCGGCGTGCGTTCGTTCAGAAGAGCTTGCGGCTATCGAGGAGCAGGGTGACGGGTCCGTCGACCGTGGATCGAACGAGCATGTGAGCGCGGAATCGACCCGTCGCGACCGGCACCCCGAGCGCGCCGAGCTGGCCCACGAACGCCTCGTAGAGCGCGCGCGCGGCTTCCGGTGGGGCGGCCTCCTCGAAGCTCGGTCGTCGTCCGCTGCGCACATCGCCGAACAGGGTGAACTGGGGCACGACGAGGGCGCTGCCGCCGATGTCGAGGACCGACCGGCTCATCTTTCCTTCGGAATCCTCGAAGATTCGAAGCCCCGCGAGCTTCTGGGCGAGATAGACGACGTCGGCCTCCCCATCGCCCCGGGCCGCACCGAGATAGACCAGCAGACCCCGGTCGGTTCGACCGACGATCGCACCGTCGACCTCGACCTCCGCGGAGGAGACCCGTTGAGCGACCGCGCGCATGCCGGCGGAACGCTACGACGGGGCGCTTGCGAAAGGAAGCGCAGGCACGGTACGGAGGGTCCATGACCGCCATCGTGGGGCTGACGGGGGGGATCGCATCGGGCAAGAGTGCCGTGGCACGCCTCCTCGAGTCGCTCGGCGTCGCGGTCGTCGACGCCGATCAGGTCGCGCGCGGGGTGGTCGCCGCGGGAACCGAGGGCCTGTCGGAGATCGTCACGGCCTTTGGTGCGGGGATGCTGCTCGCCGATGGATCCCTCGATCGAAAGGCGCTCGGGCAGGTGGTCTTCGCCGACCCGTCGAAGCGGAAGCTGCTGGAGTCCATCACCCACCCGCGGATCGCCGCGCAGAGCATGGCGGCGCTCGGCGCGCTGGCGGTGCGCGGCGATCCCTATGCCGTGTACGAGGCCGCGCTGCTGGTCGAGAACGGCACGTACCGGATGATGCAGGCCCTGGTCGTCGTCGCGGCCAAGCGAGAGACGCAGCTGGCGCGGGTGATGGCTCGAGACGGTCTCGACGAGGAATCCGCGCGCGCGCGGCTCGATGCGCAGGCGCCCCTGGAGGCCAAGCTCGCGGTGGCCGATCACGTGATCTGGAACGATGGTGACCGCGACGCCCTCGCTGCGCGTACCCTCGAGGTGCACCAGGCGCTGAGCGCGCGGTTCGGAGGCACGGAGCGATGAGTCGGGTCACGCTGGTCACGGGCTTTCCGACGAGTTTCCTCGCGGTTCGAATGGTGCGGAAGGTCCTGCAGGAGGACCGGACGGCCGAGGTGTGTTGCGTGGTGCAGGAGCGCTTTCTCGAGAAGGCGCGAGGCATCCTCGGGGAGCTGCCGGGGAGCGAGAGCGCGCGCGTCCGGCTGCTCGAGGGCGACGTCGCCGCGATGGATCTCGGTCTCACGGGGCGCGAGTTCACCGAGCTCGCCGCAAGCGTGGACGTCATCCATCACTGTGCCGCGGCGACGTACTTCGGGGTGTCGCGAGAGATCGCGCTCCGCGTCAACGTCGACGGCGTCAACGAGATCCTCGAGCTTGCGCGCGAAGCGACGCACCTCGAGCGCCTGGTGCACTGGTCGAGCGCGCTCGTGAGCGGCGCGCGACGCGGGTACGTGCTGGAGGAAGAGCTCGCCGCGCCGGAGGGATTTCGGAACGTGGTCGAGGAGACGCGCTTCGAGGCCGAGCGGCGGGTGCGCAAGGCGATGTCGCGCGGGCTGCGGGCGACCATTCTTCGACCGTCGATCGGCGTCGGGGACTCGGTCACCGGCGAGATCGATCGCTTCGAGGGGCCGTACTTGCTCGTCCTGCTGATGCTCAGTTCGCCCCCGGACTTCCGGATGCCGCTGCCGGGACGGGGCGATGTGCCTTTGCATCTCGTGCCGATCGACCATGCGGTGGACGCGGGATGGGCCATCGCGCGCGACCCGCGGAGCCTCGGCCGAACGTTCCACATCGTCGATCCCGCGCCGCTGCCGGTCCGACGCGTCTTCGAGCTGATCGCGCGCTCGGTCGGCAGGCCCCTCCCCCGGGGCTCGTTGCCGACGAACCTCGCCACCGCCGTGCTTCGCACCCCGGGGCTGGAGCGCTTCGCCAACGTCCCGCGCGCGTTCCTCGAGCAGCTCGCCACCGAAGTGGTCTACGACGATCGCGCGACGCGCGAGATCCTCGAGCCGCTCGGCCTGCAGTGCCCGACGTTCGAGTCCTATGTGGACGTCATGGTGCAGTACGTCCGCCAGCAGCAGTCGCATCGACAGCGCAGGCCGGAGGCCGAAGGTCGCGGCCCGTCCGACGACGAGCCGCTCGATCCGCTGCAGTGACCCTCGTGTCGGCGCACCGGCGCGCGACGGGGCTCAGTCCGACGGCGGGGTCCACGCGGGCGCGGTGAGCCGTCGCTTGCCGTCGAGGCTTCGCGGCGCGAGCGCCGCGGCGTCGCCGTCGGAGAAGTCACGGTCCCAGCGCTGGCACGTCACCTCCTTGTGCGACTGGTCGAGCGCTTCGCAGTAGTTGGTGAAGAAGCATCGGCGGATCTCCTCGCCGTGTCCGCGGCGGATCTTCTCGAAGAAGTCGGGGTCCGCGAGGGCCTGCCTCGCGACCGCGACGACGTCGGCGTCCTGCGCCACGAGCGCGGCCTCGGCCTGTTCGAACGTCGCGAAGCCACCGGCGGTCACGACCGGGGTGTCGAGGCCCTCCGCACGGAGCGCGCGACGGATGTCGCGGGCGAGCGACACGTTGCGCCCGAAGGGACCCGGGGCGTCGATGTGCACCGTGGGCATGCACTCGTGACCGCTCGGCCCGGTGTACGGATACGCGGCCTCGCCGACCTTCGGGGCGCGGGCGTCCTCGAAGCGGCCGCCCTTGCTGACGCTGAGGAAGTCCATCCCCGCGCGCGCGAACGCGAGGCCGAACGCGATGGCGTCGTCGATGCGAGAGCCGCCCTCGATCACCTCGTCGCCGAGGAAGCGGCACCCGACCGCGAAGTCTCGACCGACCTCCGCACGCACCGCCGCGAGCACCTCGAGCGGGAGGCGCATCCGACCCTCGCGCGAAGCGCCGTACCCATCCGCGCGATCGTTCCGGCGCGAGAGGAAGCTCGCCATCGTGTACGCGTGGGCGTAGTGCAGCTCGACTCCGTCGAACCCGGCGTCGCGCGCACGACGCGCAGCCGCGGAGAAGAGCGGAGGCAGCGTCGCGGGGAGATCGCGGACGTGTGGGAGATGGACATCGGTGACGCGCTCCCGGTGTCCCATCGTCAGCGACTCGTGATCGCGCGGCGAGAGGACGGACCTCAGGGCCTCGTCGTCGAGGGTGCCGAGGTGGGCGCGGACCGCACTCGAATCCAAGGAGGCGAGGTCCGCCGGGAGCCTCGAGCGCAGCGCCTCGTCGATGGTCGCGAACCGGGAGAGGAACACGTCCCGCGGTGGCCGCCGCTTGATCGAGAGGAAATCGATGATCTGCAGGAACAGGCGGGTGCGCCCCGCGGACGCCTCCCGGACCGCGTCCGCGAGCCGTCGGAGTCCCGGCACGAAGCGGTCGTGCCCTGCGCGAAGGAGGGGGCCGCTCGGGACGTCGCGGATGCCGGTGGCCTCGACGACGATCACCCCGGGGCGGCCTTCGGCGAAGCGGCGATACCATTCGATGACGCGCTCGGAGACGAATCCGTCGTCGGTGGCGCGCCAGGGGACCATCGCGGGGATCCAGGTCCGCTCGTGCGCGAGGACCGGGCCGAGGGCCACCGGCGAGAACCACCGCGACGCGCGCGCCTCCTCGGAGCTCGGCCAACGCTCGACGGGGAGCAGACGCAAGAGACGCTTGTCGGGGCGGGACGTTGCCATGGGACCTCGGAACACGGTAAGCCACGCCCCGGCTGCGCGCGAGCGCGCCGAGGAGGACAGATGGCGCGGCAGGGAACGTGGAGCCTCGGGGTGCATGCGGTGGGCGACGGAGACGATGCGCTCGCGATCGCCGTGCTCGTGGACGAAGAGAGCGGCGAGGTCATCGCCTACGAGTCGATGGAGGGGATCCTCGCCTCGGAGTCGATGGTCTCCCTGGTGGGTCGAGCCATCTCGGAGTTCGGGCGGCCCAGGAAGCTCATCGCGGCCGATGGAAGCATCGCGAAGGTCATCCGGGGCGGCCGCTTCCAGCTGGACCTCGTCGTCGGCGAAGCACCCGGCTTGACGGCCGCGCTCGCGGGTCTCGACGAGGCCGTCATGTCGGAGGAGCTCGGATGGCTCGGCGGGGACGGCGTCGATGCCGCGGTCGTTCACGAATTCGCCGAGACGGCGAGCGAATTGCTCGAGTCGATGCCCTGGGACCAGTGGGATGAGGACCAGGTCTTCTCGGTCGCCGTGCCGACGCGCGGCATCGAGGAAGGCGGCCTCTTCGTCCTGAACACGCCGGACGGCGACGAGGACGAAGACCTCGAGGAGAGCGGGGAACGCGCCGAGCCGGGACCCGGCGGCTGGATGATGGTGTTCTCGCCCGAAGATCTGGACGCGATGATGGGGTCGCTGACGGGGCAGGCGGCGTCGCCGGCCAACGCGCTGTCGCTGCACTTCCGGGCCGTCGCGGAGCTGTCGGAGCGGCTCGCCGAGGAGGCGCGTGATCTGGGGATCGTCTCGGACAAGACGCGGTGGGTGGCGACGCTGCACCGGTCGAGCCGCGACGGCGGGGCCGTGGCCCCGAGCGCCAGCGATTATCAGATCGCGACGGCGCTCTGCGCGGCGCTCGTCGAGACCTCCACCGAGGAGGCCGCGGCCGCGCTCGAGGAGCATGGCTTCGTGTCGCTGGAGATCGAGCTGGCCGGAGGCGGCGAGCTCTTCTTCGAAGGCCCCGGCGGAGACGACGACGGCGACGAAGGCGGCGACCGCGAAGACGGCGGCGACCGCGAAGACGGCGACGACGGAGATCACGAGCCGCCCCCGGTCGCCTGAGGCGACGGCCCGAGGAACCCACCCGGCGCGGCGCCCTTGCCCGCGCTCGGGTGCCTCGCTCTCAGCGTCCCGCGAGGGTCATCGCGCTGACGCGCAACGTGGGGCTTGCCACCGAGCTGCGCAGATCGAGGTCATCGCCGACCATGTCGATGCGCTGGAGCAGGCGGTCGAGGTCGAGCGAGATCGTGACCTCGCTGACCGCGAAGGTGCGCTCGCCCTTCTCCACCCAGAATCCCGATGCCCCGCGGCTGAAGTCGCCCGTCACCGCGTTGAAGCCGAAGCCCATCATCTCGGTGACGTAGAAGCCCCGCTCGGTCGCACCGAGGATCTGCTCGGGCGTGTGGGACCCCGGCTGGAGAACGAAATTCGACGTGGACGGCGAGACGCTGCCCGAGCCCGACCTCGACGCGCTCGCCGTGCTCTCGAGTCCGAGCTTGCGCGCCGAGTACGAGTCGAGCAGGTAGCTGCGGAGCGTACCGCCGTCGACGACGACGTTCCTCCGCGAGAGCAACCCCTCGCCGTCGTAGGCGCGGGAGCCGGGACCTCGGGGGATCAACGGATCGTCCACGATCGTCACCAGGTCGCTCGCGACCCGGCTGCCGAGTCGGTCGAGGAGGTAGCTCGAGCGCCGCCAGATGGAGCCGCCCTGGATGCAGCCCGCGAGGAGCCCCACCAGCGAACGCGCGGCGTCGGGGTCGAAGATGACGGGCACTTCCTGGGTCTCGACCTTGCGGGCGCCCAGCTTGGCGAGGGTGCGTCGAGCCGCCTCGCGCCCCACGACGTCGTCGGCTTCGAGCGCTTCGTGGTGGCGCTTCGAGGTCCAGTAGTAACCGCTGCGCTTCTTCGCCGCGCCTCCCTCGGTCACGTCGTCCGCCACCGGATGGACCGACAGGGATGCGTAGGTGCCGCGGGTCACCCCGCGAAAGCCTCCGCTCGTGACCACCGCGCGCGCACCGCTCGCGCGGCCGAACGTCGCACCCTCGGAGTTCGTGATCCTCGGATCGAAGTCCAGCGCCGCCGCTTCGCCCCGGCGGGCATGCGCGAGCGCGGCTTCACCGTCGATTCCGTCGATCCGCTCGTCGTGCAGATCGAGCCAGGCGTGTTGCTCCGGGCTCGAGAGTTGCGAGGGGTCGGGGGCCCCTGCGAACGCGTCCGGCTCCGAGAGCCGCGCCAGTTCCACCGCATCCTCGACGAGGCGCGCGAGCCCGGCGCGCGTGAGGTCGCTCGTCGTCGAGACCGCGACGCGCTGGCCGACCATCACGCGCATGCCCACGCCGCGCGAGCCCGCCTCCTCGACGAGCTCCGGCGCGCGCATCCGCACCTTCGCCGAGAGGTGCGAGCCCTCCCCGACGACCGCCTCGGCGACGTCCGCCCCGGCCTTCCGGGCGCGGGCCACGAGGTCCTCCCCGAGCGCGACCATGCGGCTCTGGGTCTGTTCCCACGACTCTCGCTTCATGCTCATGACACCTGCGTCCCGCCCACGGTCATCGCCGAGATCTTCACCGTCGGACACGCCACGCCGACGGGCACGGACTGCCCATCCTTGCCGCAGGTCCAGATACCGTCCGAGAGTTCCATGTCGCGGCCCAGCATCACGACCTTGCGCATCACGTCCGGTCCGTTCCCGATCAGGTTGACGCCCTTGAGGGGCGCCGTGATCCTGCCGTCCTCGATGAGGTAGCCCTCGGTGAGCGAGAACACGAAATCGCCGTTCGAGATGTCGACCTGACCGCCGCCGAACTTCCGGGCGAAGACGCCGCGCTTGACGCTTCGGACGATCTCCTCCGGGTCGTCGGTCCCCGCGAGCAGCATCGTGTTGGTCATGCGCGGCATCGGATGGGACTTGAACGACTCGCGACGACCGTTGCCGGTGGGCGCGCCGCCGAAGAATTCGGCGCTCTGACGATCCTGCATGTATCCCCGCAGGATCCCCTTTTCGATGAGCATCGTGCAGCCGGGCACGAGGCCCTCGTCGTCCACGGCGATGGTGCCCCGCGACCCTGCGAGCGTCGCGTCGTCGACCACGGTGCACAGGTCGCTGGCGACGCGGTGTCCGATCTGGTCGGTGTAGTTGCTCGTCTTCTTGCGGTTGAAGTCCGCCTCGAGCCCGTGGCCGACCGC
>CAIKNO010000045.1 GCA_903828805.1 uncultured Sandaracinus sp.
AGCCCAGAGCGCCTCGCTCCGCGGCCCCTGCCGCGTGCCCGAACCCTCGCGCAGCGCCGACGCCTCGCGAACGAGCGTGCCCAGCGCCTGGAGCGTCGCGATCTTGTCCCGCAGCACCGGCTCGTGGGGCAAGCGCGCCTCGAGCGCCGTGCGCTCTTCGGGCGAGAGGTCCCCATCGACGTACCGATGCAGCAAGGCGTCCGGCCCGGTCGGCTCTGCGTCACTGACCATCGTTCACTCCTCGACCTCGAGGTCGCCCGACGACGCCACGTCCTGCAACGCGACCTGCATCTTGCGACGCGCGTGGAACAGCCGGCTCATCACGGTCCCCTTCGGGACCTCGAGCACCTCGGCGATCTCCTCGTAGCTCATCCCCTCGATCTCGCGCAGCACGATGACCCGCTGGTGGTGGTCGGGCAGCGTCGCGAGGGCGTCCTCGACCCGCACCATGAGCTGGCGACGGTAGGCGGTCTTGGCCGGATTCGAGATGCCGAGCCCCGAGACGACAGCGCCATCGGCGGCGTCGTCCTGGGCCACGGAGGCCTCGACGTACTCGACGCCGCGGGCGCTCTTTCTGCGTCGAAGGTGATCGATGCCGAGGTTCATCACGATCCGGTACAGCCAAGTGTAGAAGCTCGAGTCGCCCTGGAAGTTCGCGAGATGACGGTGCACCTTGACGAAGGCGTCCTGCACGACGTCGTGCGCATCCTCGGAGTTCCGGACGACCCCGAGGGCCACCGCGTAGGCCCGCTCGTGATGCCGCACGAAGAGTTCGCGGAACGCGCCCGCATCCCCGGACTGCGCACGGTGCACGAGCGCGCGGTCCGCATCCCGGTCGGGGCGGGTCGACACGGGACCGGAGGGTGCGTCCGATGGTTCGGCGGGGGGCGCATGTGGCGCGTTCGACGCGGGGACGCCCTCCGGATTCAATCCCCCGGCGACACGCCCCTCGGCGCGGGCGGCCCCGCGCCCGGAGGGTGCCTCGCCCGCGGTCGCGCCCGCGCGCTCCACCTCGTCACCGGCCCGCGTCATCAGGGCGATTCGTAGCACGGCCCGCCGCGGTTGAAACGGACCCCCGGGGCGGGCTATGCAGCACGACCCCATGGCCGCCCATTCGCTCTCGTCGCTCAACGATCCGCAGCGTGTCGCCGTGCTCCACGGCGAGGGGCCTCTCGTCGTCTTCGCCGGGGCCGGCAGCGGCAAGACGCGCGTCATCACCCACCGCGTGGCGGACCTCGTCGCCGAGCGGGGGGTCCCGCCGTGGCGAATCCTCGCGGTCACCTTCACGAACAAGGCCGCGCACGAGATGCGCGAGCGCCTCGAGCGTCTGGTGCCGGGGACGGCGAGGGACCTCGCGGTCGGCACGTTTCACTCGATCTGCGCCCGCCTCCTGCGCCGGCACCACGAGCGCCTCGGGCTCAGCCGCGACTTCACCATCTACGACGACGCCGATCAGAAGGCGATGATCACGCGGATCCTCCGCGACCTGAAGTACGACGACAAGCGCTTCCCCCCGAAGTCGATCGCCGGGCACATCGAGAAGGCCAAGCAGGAGATGACCTCCCCGGCCGAGGTCGACGTCGGCTTCGAGACCCCGCACGTGCGCGCGATCGTCGCGGAGTACGAGAAGCGCATGACGGCCGCCAAGGCCCTCGATTTCGGCGATCTCATCTACCGCATGGTGCGCGGCCTCGAGCAGGACGAGCCGCTGCGCCGGGAGCTCTCCGGCCGCTTCCTCCACGTGCTCGTCGACGAATTCCAGGACACGAACCACGCGCAGCTGAGGCTCGTGCTCGCGCTCGCCAGTCAGCACCAGAACCTGGTCGCGGTCGGCGACGACGATCAGAGCATCTACCGCTGGCGGGGCGCGGACCGCCGCAACATCCTCGATTTTCGAGCCCATTTCCCCACGGCGCGGGTGGTCAAGCTCGAGCAGAACTACCGCTCCACCAAGCGCATCCTGCGCGCGGCGCACGCCGTCATCGAGCGCGCGTTCGACCGCGAGCCGAAGGAGCTGTGGACCGACAACGACGAGGGCGCGCTGGTGGAGATCGTCCGCTCCCCGAGCGAGCGCGACGAGGCCGACCTGGTCGTGAACACCGCCCGGGAGCTCCGACGGTCCGGGCGCGGGCTCTCGGCGCTCGCGGTCTTCTACCGGATCCACGCGCAGTCCCGTGTCCTCGAGGAGGCGCTCCGCGCCGCACAGATTCCCTACCGGATCGTCGGCGGCGTTCGATTCTACGACCGCGCCGAGGTCAAGGATCTGCTCGCGTACCTGCGCGTCATCCAGAGCCCCGAGGACGACGTCTCTCTGCTCCGGATCATCAACGTGCCGGCGCGTGGCATCGGCAAGACCTCGGTCGACCGCCTGCTCGACCGCGCGGCGACCTCGGGGGCGGGGGTCTGGGCGGCGTGCCGCGCCGCGGGCTCGGAGCGGGGCGCCACGAAGCTCGGCGAGTTCGTGGCGCTGGTCGAGTCCTTCCGCGCGCGCGCCGGAGCGCTCGACCTGGCGACGCTCGCGCGCACCGTGCTGCAGGAGACGGGCTACCTGAAGGTCCTGCACGAGGAGAACTCCGCCGAGAGCGATGCGCGCTTGCAGAACCTCGAGGAGTTGCTGGGCTCGATGGAGCAGTTCCTCGCGGAGGACGCCGGCGACGCCGAGATGAGCCCGCTGACCCGTTTCCTCGAGCGCGTCACCCTCGAGACCGACGCGGCGGCCAACAACCCGGACGCCGACCGGGAGACGGTCACGATGATGACCGTGCACGCGGCCAAGGGCCTCGAGTTCCCGACCGTCGTCTGCGCGGGCATGGAGGAGCAGCTCTTTCCGTTCCGCGGCCTCGAGCCCGGGGCCGACCCCGAAGAGCTCGAGGAGGAGCGGCGCCTCGCGTACGTCGCGTTCACCCGCGCCCGCGAGCGTCTCGTGCTGAGCTGGGCCACGACCCGATACGTGTTCGGCACCCTGCGCACCGCCACGCGGTCGCGCTTCCTCGACGAAGTGCCTCCCAGCGACGTTCGCTTCGTCGGCAGCGGCGAGCCCGCGCGCCCCACGTACTCGCCCCGCGCGGCCTCGTGGGTCGAGGACCGTGGCGGAAGCCGCCTCGAGCGCGACGACGCCCCGCCCGTTCGGGTGCTCTCCCAGGGCCCGCATGCGGTCCTCCCCGGCGCGCCCGCGAAGGCGCCCACGGCCGACGGGGGCGCCGCCTGGCGTGCGGGCCAGCGCGTGCGGCACGTCCGCTACGGCGAGGGCAAGGTCGTGTCCGTGGGCGCGGAGAGCCCGCCCCACGTCGAGATCGACTTCCCGGGCCACGGCCGCAAGAAGATCCGCGCGGACTTCCTCGACCGCGCATGACCCGAGGCTCCCCGGCCGCGACGCTTTCGGCCCGACGCGCTCAGCGCGACGCGCTCGACCCGAACCACTGAGCCCGATGCGCTCAGCGCGACGCGCTCGACCCGAACCACTGAGCCCGACGCGCTCAGCTCGACGCGCTCGACCCGAACCACTGAGCCCGACGCGCTCAGCTCGACGCGCTCGACGATGAGCCGCCGCCCGAGCCGGACTCCCCGCCCGACTTCTTGGCGGCGGCGGGCTTGTGGTAGAGGTCCTTGTACCAGCCGTCTCCCTTGAGAACGAAGCTGCCCCCGGAGATCAAGCGACGGGCCTGCGGCTGCTCGCACTTCGGGCACGTGGTCAGAGGCGACTCGGAGATGCGCTGGCGCGCCTCCCACTGGTTTCCGCACGACTCACAGGCGTACTCATACGTCGGCATCGCGGCGGAAGGTAAAGCCCACCCCGGGAAAGGCAAGCGCTTCCCGCACACGCCACGTCCCGCGTCAGCCGTTCGCCTCGCGCCGCTTGAGCGCCTCGAGCGCGGCCTCGAGCTCCGCCATCTCGGCCTCGTTCATCGGCGCCTCGGTGGCCGCCTCGGCCTCGACCCGGGCGGGCGCCGCGGACTCGACCGGCGGCAGCATGCCCATCTCACGCTTCAGCGCCTCGAGCTCGGCGTCGGCTCCTGCCGTCTGCTCGAGCCGCGCGAACTTGTTGCGCAGCACGTCCCCGGACGTCTCCTCGTGCAGCTCGGACGCCGCCTCCGCCTCGGATTCGGCCTGGTCGATCTTGGCCTCCATCCGCTGGAAGGCATCGAAGGCGCTCGACTCCTGCAGCGCCCCCATCGTCTTCTGGATCTCCCGCATCGCCTTCGCGCGGTTGTTGCGCGCGATGAGGACATCCTTCTTGCGGCGGGCCTCGCCGATCTTCTGGTTCAGCGCGGAGAGCGCGAGCTTCACCTGCTGGACCGCGGCGGCCTGCTTCTTCCACTGGTCCTCGAAGGCCTCGGCGAGCTTGTCGTGCTCCTTCTTCCGCTGGAGCGCCTCCTTCGCGAGACCGTCGTCCCCGCTGCGCACCGCGAGCATCGCCTTCTTCTGCCACTCGTCGGCGAGGGCCTTCTCGCCCTGGAACTGCCGGCCGAGCCGCTTCTCGTCGGCGATGGCGACGGCGACCTGCTTCTTCGCCTCCACGAGCTGGGCGTTCATGTCGAGC
>CAIKNO010000046.1 GCA_903828805.1 uncultured Sandaracinus sp.
CTGCGGGGTCGAGGTGCCCTGCGGGGTCGAGGCGACCTGCGGGGTCGAGGCGACCTGCGGGGTCGAGGCGACCTGCGGGGTCGAGGCGACCGGAGGAGCAGAGACGAGAGGCGCCGAGCGGATTCGAACCGCTGTATGACGGTTTTGCAAACCGTTGCCTGACCACTTGGCTACGGCGCCGCAGCGAAGGAGCCGACTCATAGCACGTGGTCCCCCGCTGTCCACCTCGGAGCGCGCCATCACGCGCGGGGTTGGCCTTCGGCCCGACCCGGGCTACACCTCGGCCGCCATGACGAGCACCCAGGCGGAAATCGATCTCTCGTACAGCGTTTCGAACGAGTTCTTCCAGCTCTGGCTGGACGAGAACATGCACTACACCTCGGCGAGCTACGCCTCGGGCGACGAGTCGCTCGAGGACGCGCAGAAGGCCAAGTGCCGCATCCTCTACGAGTACGCGGAGATGACGCCGTCCAAGCGCGTCCTCGACATCGGGTGCGGGTGGGGTTCGAACCTCCTCTACCACAAGACGCAGGGCACCCAGACCGCCCACGGCATCACCCTGTCCACCGCCCAGGCGGAGTGGGCGAACACCAAGATGGGGCTGCCGGGCAGCTACCAGGTGAAGCTCCAGGACTTCTGGAAGTACGAGCCCGAGGAGCGCTACGACGCGTTGCAGTCGATCGAGATGGTCGATCACGTCGTGTCGCCGGAGCAGGCCAACCAGGGCCTCGCGGTCGAGCTCTACCGGAACTACTTCAAGCGCTGCTGGGAGCTCTCGAAGCCCGGCGCGTGGTTCGGCTTCCAGGCGATCCTCCGGGACCGCGTGCCGCGCACCAAGAAGGATCTCGAGGACCTCAAGTTCACGGCCGACGTCATCTTCCCGGGCGGGCTCAACCCGCGCCTCGAGGAGATGATCATGGCGATCCGACCGTACTGGGAGTGCGTCGAGCTCCGCACCCAGCGCGAGAGCTACGGGAAGACCACCGGCGAGTGGCTTCGGCGCCTCCGGCTGAACGAAGGGACGATCCGGGCCCAGTGGGGCGATCGTGTCTACGTCGAGTACGAGCGCTACCTCGACACCTGCGTACGTGCGTTCGCGCAGCACTGGTCGAGCGACGTCCAGATGAAGCTTCGGCGCTGCGACCTCTGACAAGCACGGGCCGCCGTCCCGGACGGCCTCGGGTTCGCGACGCAGGGCGGGGCATTCCCCGCCCTTCGTCTTGATGCGCTCGGCCGATGCGATCGGCGCCGGTCCGTGGTAGGACGCCGCGCCATGGACACGACGCACCCGAATTCGTTCCAGTCCCGCGCGACCCTCGACGTCGGCGCAAAGAAGTACGAGATCTTCCGACTCGACGCGCTCGCGGGCGTGGCCGACATCGAGACGCTGCCGTTCTCGATCAAGGTCCTGCTCGAGAACCTGCTGCGCCTCGAGGACGGCAAGAACATCACGCGTGCCCACATCGAGGCGCTCGCGAAGTACGACCCGAAGAAGGTCGGCGAGACCGAGATCTCGTACACGCCGGCGCGCGTCCTGCTCCAGGACTTCACGGGCGTCCCGTGCGTCGTCGACCTCGCGTCCATGCGCGAGGGGTTCGCCTCGATGGGTGGAGACCCGACCCGGATCAACCCGCTGCAGCCGGTGGATCTGGTCATCGATCACTCCGTGCAGGTCGACGCCTTCGGCACGCTTCGCTCGTTCGAGGAGAACGTGCGCCTCGAGTTCGAGCGCAACACCGAGCGCTACCGGTTCCTCAAGTGGGGCCAGGGGGCCTTCGATGGCCTGCGGGTCGTGCCGCCGGGCACCGGCATCGTTCATCAGGTCAACATCGAGTACCTCGCGCCCGTCGTGTTCGTGCGTGATGCCGCGGGAACGCCGCAGGCCTACCCGGACACGCTGGTCGGGACCGACTCGCACACGACGATGGTCAACGGCCTCGGCGTGCTCGGGTGGGGCGTCGGCGGCATCGAGGCCGAGGCCGCGATGCTCGGACAGCCCGTCGCGATGCTCATCCCCGAGGTCATCGGCTTCGAGCTCGTCGGCGCGCTGCGCCCGGGCGTGACCGCGACCGACCTCGTGCTGACCGTGACCCAGCAGCTTCGCAAGAAGGGGGTCGTCGGCAAGTTCGTGGAGTTCTTCGGCCCTGGCGTGCGCGCGCTCGCGCTCGCCGACCGCGCGACCATCGCGAACATGGCGCCGGAATACGGAGCGACGATGGGCTTCTTCCCCGTCGACGAGAAGACCCTCGAGTACCTCCGCCTGACCGGCCGGAGCGACGAGCAGCTGGCGCTGGTCGATCAGTACTGCCGGACGCAGGGCCTGTTCCTGACCTCCGAGAGCAAGACCCCGCGCTTCACCGACACGCTCTCCCTCGATCTCGGGACCGTCGTGCCCTCGCTCGCAGGACCGAAGCGCCCGCAGGATCGCGTCGCGCTGACGGACATGCAGCGGACCTGGCGGCGCGGCCTGCCGGGCTTCCTCGCGAAGGACCTGGTCGGTACCGGGGCCGAAGGGCTCGGCGCGTGGGCCGGCGACGACGGTGTCTGCCAGTCGACCGACGCCATCGTGGATGCCACGGCCCGCGCGGCTGTCACCCGCACCACCGACTGCACGCTCGAGCGCGCCGGGGACTTCACGCTCGCGCACGGCCACGTCGTCATCGCCGCGATCACGAGCTGCACGAACACGTCGAACCCCAACGTCCTCATCGCCGCGGGCCTCGTCGCCAAGCGCGCGGTCGAGAAGGGCCTCCAGGTCAAGCCCTGGGTCAAGACCTCGCTCGCCCCGGGCTCGCAGGTCGTGACGGAGTACCTCGCCGCGGCGGGGTTGCTCACCTCGCTCGAGGCCCTGCACTTCAACCTCGTGGGCTACGGCTGCACGACCTGCATCGGCAACTCCGGGCCGCTCGAGGAGCCGGTGAGCAAGGCGATCAAGCAGGGCGACATCGTCGCGGCGTCGGTGCTGAGCGGGAACCGAAACTTCGAAGGGCGCGTGTCGCCGGACGTGAAGGCCAACTACCTCGCCTCGCCGCCGCTCGTCGTGGCGTACGCCCTCGCCGGCACCGTCGACATCGACCTCGAGCGCGAGCCGCTCGGGATCGGCTCCGACGGGCAGCAGGTCTTCTTGAAGGACGTGTGGCCGACCCCCGAGGAGGTGGCCCACGCCGTGGCGACGAGCGTCAAGCGCGAGCAGTTCACCGAGAAGTACGGGGACGTGTTCCGCGGCCCGGTGCAGTGGCAGGAGACGCACGCGCCCACGGGCAGCACTTTCGATTGGCAGGGGGATTCGACCTACATTCGCAAGGCCCCCTTCTTCGAGGGGATGACCAAGGACGCGCCTCCGCCCCCGAAGAACGTGCGGGGCGCGCGCTGCCTCGCGCTGCTCGGCGACTCGATCACGACCGACCACATCTCGCCGGCTGGCAACATCAAGGCCGACTCCCCCGCGGGCCGTTACTTGCAGGCGAACGGCGTCGCGCCGCGCGACTTCAACCAGTACGGCGCGCGCCGCGGCAACCACGAGGTGATGGTCCGCGGGACGTTCGCGAACATTCGCCTCAAGAACCTCGTCGCCCCCGGCACCGAGGGCGGCGTGACCCGTCACTTCGGGGCGGCCGGCGCGTCCGACGGTCCCGTCACGTCGATCTTCGAGGCGTCGGAGCAGTACCAGGCCGCGGGCGTGCCTCTCGTGGTCGTCGCCGGCAAGGAGTACGGCACGGGCAGCTCGCGCGACTGGGCGGCCAAGGGCACGTACCTCCTCGGCGTGAAGGCCGTCATCGCCGAGAGCTTCGAGCGCATCCACCGCAGCAACCTCGTCGGGATGGGCGTATTGCCCCTCGAGTTCCTCGGCGGTCAGGGCGCGACGGCCCTCGGCCTCGTGGGGGACGAGATCTTCGAGATCGACGGCATCGAGAGCGGGATCGTCCCCGGCAAGAACCTCACGGTGCGTGCGACGGGCGCGCAGGGGACCAAGTCCTTCGACGTCAAGATGCGTGTCGATACCCCGGCCGAGGTGGACTACATCCTCCACGGCGGCA
>CAIKNO010000047.1 GCA_903828805.1 uncultured Sandaracinus sp.
AGGACATCCCGGCGGCGGTCGCGAAGGCGTTCTACATCGCGCGGAGCGGTCGTCCCGGGCCGGTGCTGGTGGACATCACGAAGGACGCGCAGCTCGGGACCCTCGCGTACCGTCACGTCGCTTGCGAGGGGCTGCGCGGGTACGTGCCGCGCGTGCGTGCGGGCGCCGACGCCCTCGCGGCAGCGGCGCGCGTCATCGACGCGGCCCGCAAGCCTCTGCTCGTGGTCGGACAGGGCGTCGTGCTCGCGGGGGCGGAGGCGGAGTTGCTCGCCTTCGCGGAGCGCACGGGCACGCCCGTCGCCTCGACCCTGCTCGGCCTCTCGGCCTTCCCCACCGACCATCCGCTCTACGTCGGCATGGTCGGCATGCATGGACGGTACGGCGCCAACACGAAGACGAACGAATGCGACGTGCTCGTCGCGGTGGGCATGCGCTTCGACGACCGGGTGACGGGCAACCTCGCGAGCTACGCGCGGCAGGCGAAGGTCATCCACCTCGAGCTCGATGCCGCGGAGATCGGAAAGAACGTGACGCCCGAGGTGGCGCTGCACGGGGACGCGAAGGACTCGCTCGCGGGGTTGGTGGAGCGGGTGTCGCCAGCGCGCCACGAGGGGTGGCTCGCAGAGTTCAGGGCGTGCGACGCCATCGAATTCGAGCGGGTGGCGCGACAGGACCTGCACCCCGAAGCGGGCGGTCTGCGGATGGGCGAGGTGGTGCGGGTGCTCTCCGAGAAGACGGCGGGGCAGGCGGTCGTCGTGTCCGACGTCGGTCAGCACCAGATGGCGGCGGCGCGGTATTCCCGGTTCAGCCGACCCCGCAGCAGCGTGACCTCGGGCGGCCTCGGGACGATGGGGTTTGCGCTCCCGGCGGCGATCGGCGCGAAGCTCGCGTGCCCGGAACGCACGGTCGTCGCCGTCATCGGGGACGGCGGTTTCCAGATGACGATGCAGGAGCTCGGGACCGCGAAGCAGGCGCGCGCCGGCGTGAAGATCGTGATCTTGAACAACTCCTTCCTCGGCATGGTGCGGCAGTGGCAGGAGCTCTACTTCGAGTCCCGCTACTCCGAGACGGAGATGGACAACCCCGACTTCGTCCGGATCGCGGAGGCCTACGGGATCCCCGCGCTCCGGGTGGACGCGCGCGAGGGGCTCGGCGCGGCCATCGATACGATGCTCGAGCATCCCGGCGTGTTCCTGCTGGAGGTGGCCGTGGAGCGGGAGGGGAACGTGTTCCCGATGGTCGCCTCGAACGGCTCGGTGTCCGACGTCCGGATGGGGGTGTGAGCCCGATGGAACCGCAGCACACGCTCTCCGTGTTCACCGAGAACCGCGTCGGCCTGCTGGGGCGGGTCACGGCGGTGTTCACCCGGCGCACCATCAACATCGAGAGCCTCACCGTCTCGGAATCCGAGGTGGTCGGGGTGCACCGATTCACCATCGTCGTCCGCGCGCCGCGCGCGCAGGCCGTCAAGCTCGCGGCGCAGCTCGAACGGCAGGTGGAGGTCCTCAAGGCGTTCGTCCACGACGACGTCGAGGTCGTTCCCCGAGAGCTCTGTCTCTTCAAGCTCGACGTGTCGCGGCTCGGACCCTCGTTCGAGGAGGACGTCGTCGCGATGGGCGCACGGATCGTGACCCGGGAGTCCGCGTTCGTCATCGTCGAGACGACCTCGTCGCCGTCCGGGACCGGCGCGCTGAGGGCGCGCCTCGCGCGGCACGGCGTCGTGGAATTCGTGAGTTCGGGATGCGTCGCGCTGACGCGTCCCATGAAGACGCTCGATGCGTTCCTCGACGAGGTCGAGGGCGCGCGTCGCTCGTTCGGTTGACACGGCAAAGAGGAAGTCGAGGACACCATGGCCACGATGCAGTTCGGTGATCAGTGGGAGAACGTCGTGACGCGGGAGGAATTCCCGCTGCAGAAGGCGAGCGAGACGCTCGCGGGCGAGACCATCGCCATGATCGGCTACGGCGTGCAGGGCCCGGGGCAATCGCTGAACCTGCGCGACAACGGATTCCGTGTGATCGTCGGTCAGCGCCCGGGCACGGCGAGCCACGCGCGGGCCGTCGCTGACGGATGGGTCGAGGGAGAGACGCTCTTCGGCATCGAAGAGGCCTGCGCGCGGGCCACCATCGTCCAGTACTTGCTGTCGGACGCGGGTCAGATCGCGAGCTGGAGTGCCGTGCTGCCGCACCTGACGGCGGGCAAGTGCCTTTATTTTTCCCACGGTTTCGGCATCACGTACCGCGGGCAGACCGGCATCGTCCCGCCCGCGGACGTCGATGTGGTGCTGGTCGCGCCGAAGGGGAGCGGCACCTCCTTGCGGCGGCTCTTCCTCGCGGGCAGGGGGCTGAACTCGAGCTTCGCCGTCCATCAGGACGCGACGGGAAGGGCGCGCGATCGGGCCCTCGCCCTCGGCATCGGCATCGGCTCGGGCTACCTCTTCGAGACCGACTTCCAGAAGGAAGTGTTCTCCGATCTGACGGGGGAGCGAGGCGTGCTGATGGGGGCGCTCGCCGGGCTCATGGAGGCGCAGTACGGCGTGCTCCGCGCGAAGGGACACTCGCCCTCCGAGGCGTTCAACGAGACGGTCGAGGAACTCACGGAAAGCCTGGTGCCGCTGATCGGTGAGAAGGGCATGGCGTGGATGTTCGCCAACACGTCGGTCACCGCGCAGCGGGGGGCGCTCGACTGGCGGCATCGATTCCGTGAGGCGACGCTGCCCGTCTTCGAGCAGCTCTACGCGCGCGTCGCGAGCGGCGAGGAGGCGGGGATCGTGATCGCGGCGGGGCGGGATCCGAACTACCGCGCGAACCTGCAGGCGGAGCTCGCCGAGGTGGCGGGGTCGGAGATCTGGCGGGCCGGGGACCAGGTGCGGAGGCTGCGCCCGCGGGGGTGACGCCGTCGTCCTGGGGGGCCGGCTGTCCGGCGCGTCGTCCCGCCTGCGCCGCACGTTGAGCGGGCGGGTCAGAGTGCGGTATCGTCGCGCGCGATGCGCAGCCTGTTCGCGTCCGGACTGACCCTCGGAGTGCTCGTCGGCCTCTCGTGCGCGGCCGCGCCGGCCCTGGCCCAGTCCGGGCCGCCGGCGTCCGACTCCGTGGGCGCGTCGTCGGATTCCGAGGCCGCGTCGTCGGGTCCCGAGGCCGCGCGGGAGGCGGGCCGTTCCCGGGCGCGCGCGCTCTTCGCCGAGGGCTCGAACGCCATCGCGGAGTCGCGCTGGGCAGACGCGGTGGAGGCCTTCCGGGGGGTGCATGCGCTGACCGCCTCGCCCGTGGCGCTGTTCAACCTCGCGTTCGCCTACCGGGCGCTCGGGCGATACCGCGAGGCGCGCGACACGTTCGATGAGGTGATCGCGTCCGCCGCGACGGACGCCGAGACCCGGGCCGATGCGGCGCGCCTGCGCGCGGAGGTCGCCCCGCGCCTCGCGACGCTGGAATTGCGCGGGCTGCCGTCGAGCGAAGCCGAGGTCAGCCTGGACGCGTTGCGCGTCGACGATTCCGGCACGCGGCCTCTGGCGGTCGAGGCCGACCCCGGGCCGCATGCGCTCATCGTCCGGCAGCCGGGCCACACGCCGTTCGAATGGCGCGGGGAGTTGCGCGCGGCCGAGCGCACGGTCGTCGACGTGGTGCTGGCGGTGCAGGAAGTCCGAGTCGAGCGCGTGGTCGTCGCGGACCGCGCCGAGGGGGCGTCGGTGTTCGAGGATCCGATCCTGTGGGCCGTCGTCGGCGCGGTGCTCGTCGGGAGCGGCCTGGGCGTGGGGCTCTGGGCGGTGGACGACGCGGCGCAGTTGCGGCCGGAGCACAC
>CAIKNO010000048.1 GCA_903828805.1 uncultured Sandaracinus sp.
ACGACCGGAGGTGCGCGGGCACGGCGGCTGGCAATCACGGCCGCTAGCAATCACGGCCGCTGGCAGTCACGGCCGCTGGCAGTCACGGCCGCTGGCAGTCACGGCCGCTGGCAGTCACGGCCGCTGGCAATGGCGTCAGCGCACCCACGAGCCGGTGCGGCCGCCATGCTTTTCCACGAGGCCGACCGCCTCGATGACCAACCCGCGTTCGATCGCCTTCAGCATGTCGTAGAGCGTGAGGGCCGCGGCGCTCGCGCCGGTCATCGCCTCCATCTCGACCCCCGTTCGATCCCTCGCGCGGACGCGGACGACGACGTGAACCCGCTCCCCGTCACCATCGAGGCGGAAGTCGACGGTGACGGCCGTGAGCGCGATGTGATGGCAGAGCGGGATCCACTCCGAGGTCCGCTTCGCCGCCTGGATCGCCGCGATGCGCGCGGTCGCCCACACGTCCCCCTTCGGAACATCCCCCGCCTCGAGTCGTGCACGCGTGGCAGCGCCCATCCTGAGCGAGGCCTGGGCCACCGCCTCCCGAAGGGTGGTGTCCTTGTCGGACACATCGACCATCCGGGCGCGTCCGTCGGGGTCGAGATGCGTCAGGGGTAGGCCTTCGCGTTCGCTCACGCGGCGAGGATGCCGCCCGCGAAGGCCGGGGTCGAGGGGACGCGCCGCGTCCAGCACGACCTGCTCGTGAGATCAGGAAGCGGCGGCGCGCATCGGCATCCACACCGCGTTGCGGGTTCCGGTCACCCGCGCGAGCAGCTCCACCCGGCTGTGGACCCCGAGCTTGGCGAAGATGCGCTTGAGGTAGGTGTTCACGGTCGCCACCGTGAGGCCGGTGCTCTGGGAGATCTCGCGCGTGGAGTGGCCCGACACCAGCCGTCCGACGACGTCTCGCTCACGCGGCGTCAGGGGCGTGCCCGCAAGCAACGCCGCGATGTCGACCTCCTTGGAGCCAACGGAGATGCGCCGCGAGTACGCCAGGCCGCGCGCGAGCATCCGGCCTCCCCAGCGGGCGATCCGCTGCTGGTCCTCGCCGCGATGGCCATCCTGGAACCAGAGCTGGAGCATGCCGAGGTCGGCCTTGCCGAACTTCAGCGGGACCGAGAGACCCTCGCCGCGGGGCTCCGCGCCGCTCGGTGGGGCATCGGTGCCTTCGACCACGACGCGGTGGGCGGCCGCGCCGGCCAGCTGCGCCACGATGGCCGCAGCGCGCGCCGGGTACGTGACGGACGGCTCGATGTCGAAGAGTTCCTCGGCGAGTTCGAGGTGTCGGATCGTGACCATGGGGAACCTCCCGAGCCGAAGGCGGTCGCACTCGGGATCGTCCTTCGATCCCGGTCGCCGTCCCGACCCGCGAACCCATGTCAGTCCCGAATGCGACACCACAAGGGCTGGAGAACGATCCGTGGACCTTCGGACTCACGGAGGCCCTCACGACGCCTCAACCGTCGTCGGACGTGTCCGCCGCTGCGAGGTCGACTTCGGGGGCGGTTCCCTCGAGTTCCTGGTGGAATCGACGGGAAAACGCGAGCACGGCATCGGACGTGTCGGCCGCACCCTTCCCCGTCACCTGTTCCTCCTGATGGCGCGCCTCCGACTTGCATCCACGGGCCGCGATCGCCAGACGAGCGATGCGAGGATCGGGGTCCTTCTCGAGCGCCTCCACCTGCTTGCTGCAACCCTGATGGGCGAGATGCGCCAGCGTGAGGGCGAGTCGTTCCTCCGGGACGCGGGCATCTCCCAGCTTCTGGGCCAGCGTCCTGAAGCTTGCGTTGCCGAAGCTCCCGAAGGCCCGTGCAATTTCTCGCCAGGCATCGCTCGGCTCGGCACCGAGCGCGTGTAGCAAGGGCACCACACCGCGGCGCAGCTTGAGATGGGCGATCGCCAGCGCGAACGCCTGTCGGGCGAAGGTCTTGCGGGCCGAGAGGCCATCGATGAGCGCGTCGCCCGCGTCATCGCCGAGGCGCGTCAGACGCGGCACGACGCACACGACGTCGGCCCGAGCCATCTTCCGGACGGCCTTGCAGAGCGGCTCGGCGAGGGAGGCGTCCCCTCTCTCGACGAGCGCCAGTGCCGCCACGCGTCGGTGGCGCGGGTGCTCGAGCAGCAACACGAGCTCGGGGATCCCCATCGCCGCGATCCGATCGGGGTCGAGGGTGCCGTTCGACGCAGCCGCGTCCTTCTCGCCACGCGCCGCGCGAAGGTCGCGCCACGCGAGGTCGTGCACCTCGGCCTCGAGCGTGACGTCGGCCTCCGCGGCCGCCTTCATCAACTGCTCCCAGTTGTCGGCGACGGAGCCCGCCTCGAGGGCGCCTCGCCCTGCGCCGCGAAGCGTCCCCTGGAACGCGTCGATCTGTGTGCGCACGAGGTCGGCCGCGTCTCGGGCCAGTCCTGCAGCGATCGCCCGATCCGCGAGCGCGCGTGGAAGCGCGAGCCCGTGTCGGACGGCCTCGCCCAGCACCCGCACGTACGCTGCCTCGACGTGCTCGTGGGGCACGGACAGGACAGTGAGAGCGTGGTCCATCGCCTCCGCGCCACTCCATTCGGTGAGCCGAGTGACGGCCGCGCGGGCGGACGCCGCGTCGTGCAGGGGCGAGGCCGAAGCGTCGGCCGCGAAGGGATGGTCCGTGTTCGTCGGGGCAGGAGCCGCCAGCGCGTGGGCCACGCGGGCCTCGACGTCGGTTTCCGGTCCGGTGCGGAGCCGCCCGACGCGATCGAGGATGCGTGCGACGTTCATTTCCCGCGGTGAGACGACCCGGCTGGTCCTCACCCATCGGCCCGAAGGTTCGTAGAACCACACCGACGCCTCGAAGCGGCGCCTCAGAGATTCGAGGACGAGCCGGCCCGCGGGCGCGCGTGGGTCGAATGCTGCCCGGACGGACGAGAACCGCCCCGAGCGTTCGTCGACCAGGCTGAGGATGACCACCGGGCCTCCATCGTCGAC
>CAIKNO010000049.1 GCA_903828805.1 uncultured Sandaracinus sp.
GCCCTCCCGCCCGAGGCCCCCCAGCGCGCCTGGCTCACCTGGGCCCGCACCACCGTCGCCGCCACCGAGCGCGACCTCCTCCAGACCCTCGTCGCCCCCGGCCAGCCCGAGTGATCCGTGGTCCCCGCGTTCTTCCAAGGCCCCCGTCCACGCCGACCCCGCGCACGAGCGCCTCCCCCGGAATGAATCGACCTCCGTGAGGCTACTCACGATGGAACGCATCCCCTCTCTCCAAGAGCCTGAGCGGGCGACTCGACGTCGCCTGCGGGAGGTCCGAGTTGGGCACTTACAGCAAGACAGTACACGAGGTGGGCGTTCGTCGCCCGCGGGGCCCAGTCGCCATCCCACAGACCCCAGTGCCGACTGGGCGCTCCACGTTCGTCGTTCCGTCGACCGAGGTGGTCGTCGCGGACATCGCACGAAGTTGGGCCTCCTCGCCTGCTTCCACCCCGCACCCTCAAGATGCGAGCCTGCTTCATCCGGTCGGTGCCTGGCTGCTCGAGCAGCCCGATCAGAAGCCAGAGGCGACCGGCCGTCGCGTGCCTACGAGGCCATTGCCATGCGCTTCCGCGCGGTCTTCTTCGAGCCGCCCCTCTACCATCAGAGTCGGCGGTTCCGGACCGTCTTGGAGCTCCTCGGAACTCGTGGAGGCCCACGCGAGCCTCCCCGAGGGACACACGAAGCGGACCTCCATCAAGGCTGTCGCTCGCATCCTCCGGCCCGTGCTCCTTGTGTGCCTCGCGGCGGTCCAGGTGTCCGGCTGTGGCTTGTGGTGGGGTGAAGGTGAAGTTGTCCCGGAGGGACCGCCTTGCGTGTCCGACCGTGAGTGCTCCGCGTCGAGACTTGTCTGCGACACCGCGTCGAATGTGTGCGTCGAGTGCCTGTCGGATGCCGACTGCCTATCCTCGGAATTCTCCTGCAGATCCAATACCTGTGTCCAAATTGTACCGTGCGCCTCGAGCCGAGAGTGTCCCGGTCAGGTCTGCGATGTTGGTGCTGGGGTATGCGCGGACTGCGTCGCTGACCTCGACTGTAGCGGTGCGGAACGCTGTCAGGAGGGAATCTGCCGAACGAACCCGATCACCCCGCCGACCGACCCCCCGGCCTGTAGCGATGAAGTCGACCTGCTCTTCATGGTCGACAACTCGAACTCGATGGCCGAGGAACAGGCCTCGGTCGCGAGCGAGTTGCCGCGCCTGGTGCAGGTCCTCGCGTCGGGCGATCTGAACGCCGACGGGATGCAGGACTTCACCCCGGTGCGCTCGCTGCACATCGGCGTGGTCACGAGCGACATGGGCACCGGCGGCTTCGACGTGCCGACCTGTGACCGCGGCACCTTCGGGACGCGCTTCGGCGACGACGGGTTGCTCATCACCCGCGGCCGGACGGCCATCCCCGGCTGCCTCGCGACGTACCCGGCGATCTTCGACTTCATGCGCGGCGGCGACGCCTCGGCGTTCTCGCGCGACGTCGCGTGCGTCGCGACGGTCGGCACCGGCGGCTGCGGCTTCGAGCAGCAGCTCGAGTCGCCCTTCAAAGCCCTCTCGGCGTCGGCACCGACCGACTACACGACCCCCGGCTACCAGCCGCCGGTGTTCCTCGAGAGCACGCTCGGCCACGGCGACCGCGAGAACGCGGGCTTCGTGCGTCCGAACTCGGCCCTCGCCGTCGTCGTCATCTCCGACGAAGAGGACTGCTCGGCCGTGAATCCCGAGGTGTTCAACCCCTCGAGCGGCACGTTCGGCGGCACCGACCTCAACCTCCGCTGCTTCGTCTACGAGCGCGAGGTCGTGCACCCCATCGAGCGCTACGTCCGCGGCGACGACGGCCGGAGCGGCTTTCTCGGACTCCGACGTGACCCGAGACGACTGATCTTTGCCGCCATCGTCGGC
>CAIKNO010000050.1 GCA_903828805.1 uncultured Sandaracinus sp.
AGGCTCCGCACGCCGGGGTGGTGAGCGCGCTGCCGGTGCGGGCAGGCGACCAGGTCGCCGGCGGCGCGACGCTCGCGGTGATCGACGCCACCTGATCCCTCGTCACGAAGAAGTGCCGCCGTCGACTCGCGGGGCTGCCGGCGCTTCGGCTATCCTCCGGGCCAGGAGCTTCATGCCGTCCATCGCGCACGCCGTCCGCCTCGGCCTTCTGGTCCTCATCGCCGTCCTGCCACTCGCGGGCTGCGACTGCGCGGGCACGGCCCCGCCGACCAACACGTGCACCTCGAGCGCCGATTGCCCCATGGGCTCGGTCTGCATCGACGGGATGTGCTCGATCCCGCCCGACGCGCGGATGCCAGCGCCCCCCGACGCCGCGATGCCGGACGCGCCCGAGTGCGTGGACCTCGACCGCGACATGCACTTCGGCATGACCGCGACGTGCGCGCGCGGAGACGACTGCGACGACGCTGATCCGTCGCGGCACCCCGGCCTCCCCGAGACCTGCAACAACGGCATCGACGAGGACTGCGACGGCACGACCGACGAGCCCGACTGCGAGTGCCGACGCGGGGATCGCCTGACCTGCTACGAGGGTCCGTCGGGCACCCAGGGCATCGGCGCGTGCCACGCGGGCGTGACCGTGTGCGACTCGCCCGGGATGGTCGGGGCGTGCGAGGGCGCGGTGGTTCCGTCGGACGAGTCCTGCAACTACGAGGACGACGACTGCGACGGCCAGACCGACGAGGGCCTCCGCAATGCGTGCGGCGAGTGCGCCGAGGCGCCCGTCGAGCAGTGCGGCAACGACGTCGACGACGATTGCGACGGCCTGACCGACGAGGACTGCAACTGCGACTACCGCTGCGGCTGCGTCCCGGGCACCTCGTGCGTGTGCCATCCGCCGACGCGGCAGCCCTGCTACGAGGGGCCCTTCGGGACCGAGGGCCGGGGGCTCTGCGCGGGGGGCCGGAGGGACTGCGAGGCCTCGGGCGCGGACTACCGATGGGGCGTCTGCGACGGTGAGGTGCTCCCCGCGAGCGAGTGCGGCGCCGAGGGCGCCGACGGCCAGGACCAGGACTGCGACGGCCGCGTGGACGAGGGCTGCGCCGATCGCGATGGCGATGGCAGCCCGACGCCCGCCGACTGCGACGATGCCGAGGCCGCCGTGCGGCCCGGAGCGACCGAGACCTGCAACGGACGCGACGACGACTGCGACCGCACGGCCGACGAGGGCGTCACGAACGCCTGCGGCGGATGTGGGCTGCCGGGGGCGGTCGACGACTGCAGCAACACGCTCGACGACGACTGCGACGGAACGGTCAACGAGGACTGCGAGTGCACGCCGGGCGCGAGCTCCGCGTGCTACGGCGGACCTGCGGCGACGCTGGGCATCGCCGGCTGCCGCGCCGGCACGATGGCGTGCGCCGGGGTCGAGTTCGCGCGGTGGGGGACGTGCGAGGGCAGCGTCGGGCCGCGTCCCGAGGTCTGCAACGGCATCGACGACAACTGCGACGGGACCACCGACGAGCGCTGGGCCTCGGGCTCGAACCGCTGCGGGTTCTGCAGCTCGACCGAGATCTGCGACATGCTCGACAACGACTGCGACGGGTCGGTCGACGAGCGCGTCGCCAACCGCTGCGGCGAGTGTGCACCCGAGCCCGTCGAGACCTGCAACGGCGCCGACGACGACTGCGACGGAACGACCGACGAAGGCGTGACGAACGCCTGCGGGACCTGCCCGCCGCTGCCCTGCTTCACCGAGACGTGGACCGATCCGGCTGCGTGCGCAGCCGAAGGCCGAACCTGCGCCGACGTCGTTCCGTCGATGGACTCGCCGGGGGCCGTGACCCTCGGGCAGACGCAGTCCGATCTGGCCCTCATCTACATCGCCGTCACCGCGCAGAACCGGGTCGCCCAGCTGAACACCGACACCGGCGCGGTGAACTGGATCCGCGACTCGTACGGCCGCTGGCCCTCGCGCACCGCGGTCGCCCGGGACGGCAGCGTGTGGGTCGGCAACCGGGCGTTCACCGCGAGCGACCCGAACGACCCCGCACAGTCGAACGTCGTGCACCTCGACATCGACGGCAACCTGGTCTGCCGCGCGCCGGTGATCGGGATCGCACGCGGGCTCGCGATCGACGGGTCCGGCAACATCTGGGCGGGCACCTGGAACGGCCAGCGGCTCTGGCACATCAGCGGCACCGACGTCGATCGGACGACCTCGCCCCC
>CAIKNO010000051.1 GCA_903828805.1 uncultured Sandaracinus sp.
GCCCACGGGATCAGGAAATTCGAGCACGACCCGGTCGCGGTGACGACGTCGCCGTCGAGCCCGGTCGTGCTCGTCTCCGTGACGCGGCTCTCGAACGCGAGGTCGGACTCGATGAACCCGAGCATCTCGCACATCTCCTGGTCGCCGATGCCGTAGCCGACGCGCTCGGCCCGCGGGTTGTCGAACTCGCAGCCGAAGCGCAGCCCGGTGATGCCCGTCAGGTCCACCGGCGGATCGTAGGCGCGCCCGCGGGCCTCCCCGTTGTAGCCGCGCACGTCGAGCAGCATCTCGCCGTCGCGCGGGCCGCCGACGGCCTGCAGAAAGACGCGGCTTCCGAGCGCGTGCGTGTGGGGCAGGGCGTAGAAGAGCCTCATCGACACGCCCTGTCCGGTCATGTTCTGCCAATCGGTTTCGAGCGCGCACTCCGCGGTGAAGCGGGACGTGACGCGCGGGGCGATGTCGAGCGCGTGGTACTCGATGTGGAACGGCGTCAACGGGATGAGGACGTCGGCCCTCGGGCGCGTGTACAGCGTCAGCGTCGCCCGGCCGCGCACGGGGACCGAGCCCAGGTTGAGCTGGTGGATGTCGCTGATGATCCGCGCGTGCGGCGGCAGGCGGATGGCGGCTCCCTCGGGGAGCTGTTGCACCTCGTGCGCCGCCTGGGTCGATTGCGCGTAGAGCACGCCTCCGGCGACGGCGGCGCTGAGCTGGTCGTAGCCGCGCTCGTCGCAGCGCCATGTGCCGTCGGGACCGTCGAACTGACCTTCCTGCACGAAGGTCCAGTTCGAGTGATGGGACGCTTCGTCCTGCACCAACTCGACGGCGCTCACCCAGAGCTCGGTCTCGTTGCCGAGGGTCCAGCTGCGGCACGTCCCGCTGCGCTCCTCGCCCGCCCCGATCTCGACCTCGGGGAAGGCGTGCGTGAGGGCCTGTCCGACGATGGGCGCGCAGAGGCCGTCGTCCCCGGCCCGATGTCCGAAAGCGCAGGGGCTGCACACGGCGGCGCCGCCCTCGAGGGCGCAGCCTTGCTGGCTCTCCCGGCACCCGGCGATCTCCGTGGCGCTGCAGGGCATGACGGCGTCGACGGGGCCCGAGCAGGCCGCGAGGCCCAGCAGGGCCGCGGCGAACGTGCGGCATCGCGCCGTGAAGGGGCGTTCGTGGGTCTCGTTCTTCGACACGGCTCGACTCCTCGCACCGCACGCGCTCGGGGTCGACCCGGCGGTCAGGGCAAGCAGAGGTTGACACCTCCTGGGGCCGTGGGGATAGATCCCGCGCCCTGCGCCGCGTGGCGCCGCGACCCGGAGAACCGCCATGTCCGAGACCACCGATCCGAAGTTCCTCGACACGTTCCCCGCGTGGCTGCGCTCGCTCGGCGACGACGCCGAGGCGCTCGGCGGTCTGCTCGCGGGCGAGGGGCTCGTGGGCGGCGCGCGAGAGGCCGTGGTCGGCGGGCTGACCTACCTGTTCAAGTCGCTCGATCTGATCCCCGACGGGATCGACGACATCGGCTACCTCGACGACGCGTTCGTGCTGCGGATCGCGGCCGATCTCGCGATCGGCGAGGACGGGGGGGACGACCCGGAGGTCTCGAAGGTGCTCGGTGCGCTCGCGAACGATTGCGAGCTGCTCCGCGAGTTCCTCGGCGACGACTACGGGCGCCTCGAGTCGTACGTGAAGGGGCTGCGCCGCGGGTCGGCCCGGGGCCGCTCCGTCGCGGACGTGCTCGGCGAGCCGTCCGTGCGGGCCGCGTTCCTCGGGGACGTGACCGGGTTCGCCAAGAACTACGTCTCGCCGTCCTTCACGCGCGAGGAGAAGACGCTGATCAAGCTCCGCGCGTTCTTCGACGCCAAGCTGCCCCGCTGAGGGGCCGGAGGGCCCCGGCCGGGGGGGGCCCTTGCCAACGTGGACACATGGCCCTCTTGGACGTACAAGGGCGGTCGCCATGAGTCCCATTCTGATGTCGCTGGTGTTCGTCTTGACCCTGGGCGCCTTCGCCTGGTCCGCGTCGAGGCGGTGGCGTCTCCTCCTCGTCGGTGCGCCCGACCCGAGGGTCACGCTGGACTTCGACTCGCTGGTGCAGCGCTTCGAGCAGCTGGTGGTGATCGCCGGCCTGCAGAAGAAGATGCCCGCGAACGAGCGTTATCGCCGCGAGGGCTTGGCGCACGTCGCCATCTTCGCGGGGTTCAACGTCCTGCTCCTGAACACGCTGCTGCTGTGGGGCCGGGGCTACGACACCCGCTTCGACCTCTTCGGGCTCCTCTCCGAAGAGCACGCGTTCGGACAGCTCTACTCGTTCGCGAAGGAGTTCGTCGCTGCCGGCGTGATCCTCGGCGCGTCGGTGTTCGTCTACGACCGCGTGGTGGTCAAGCTCAAGCGCATGACCCTCGGGATCGAGGGCCTCGTGATCCTCGGCATCATCATCACGATGATGCTGGCCGACTTCCTCTACGTGGGCGCGCGCGACGTGCTCGAGTGGCGGTCGGAGGGGCTCGAGGCGACGTTCCTCTGGTACCAGCCCCTCGGCTCGCTGGTCGCGCTCGCGCTCGGTGGACTCGGGGAGAGCGCGCTGACCGCGCTCGAGCACCTCGGCTTCTGGTGGCACGCGTCGTTCGTGCTCATCTTCCTGAATCTGCTTCCGTACTCGAAGCACTTCCACATCCTCACGTCGGCCCCGAACGTGTTCTTCCAGCCCCTCGACGCGCGCGGGAAGCTGCCGGACGTCGACGACATCGAGGGGAAGATCGAGCGCGAGGAGCCGATCGGTGTGCAGCGGGTGGAGCACCTGACGTGGAAGCAGGCGCTGGACCTGTACACGTGCACCGAGTGCGGCCGCTGCAGCGACAACTGCCCGGCGTTCACGACGGGCAAGAAGCTCTCGCCGAAGCACCTGACGCTCGCGCTGCGCGACCACCTCTACGACCTCGAGTCGCATTTCCTCGGCAACCACGGGATCGAAGCGCCGCGTGGCCTCGGCGAGAAGGACGAGGCCAAGGTCGTTCACGGAGACCCGCCGGAGGGGGCGTACTTCAGGAGCGATGCGCCGGTCGACCTCGTGCCGGACATCGTTCACCCCGACGTGCTCTGGGCGTGCACGACGTGCCGCGCGTGCGAGGAGCAGTGCCCGGTCCAGATCTCGTACGTCGACAAGATCGTCGAGATGCGGCGGCACGAGATGATGGTGAAGAACGCCTTCCCCGCGGACTTGCAGAAGGCCTTCCGCGGCATGGAGACGAACGGCAACCCGTGGAACCTGCCCGCGATGGACCGCGGCAACTGGGCGACGGGGCTCGACGCCGAGGGCGTGCAGGTCCGCTTCCTCGCCGACCATCCGGACGCCGAGGTGGTCTACTGGGTGGGCTGCGCGGCGGAGTACGACGACCGGGCCAAGAAGGTCGCGCGCTCGGTCGCGCGTCTGCTCGACCACGCGGGCGTCGACTGGGCGGTCATGGGCAGCGACGCGACGTGCACCGGCGACCCGGCGCGCCGCGCGGGCAACGAGTTCCTCTTCCAGACGCTGGCGAACGCCAACGTCGAGACCTTGAACGGGCTGGGGGTCGACAAGAAGGTCGTGCTCACCGCGTGCCCGCACTGCTTCAACACGATCAAGAACGAGTACCCGAGCTTCGGCGGGAAGTACGACGTGGTCCACCACACGGACTTCCTCCACGGCCTCATCGCGCGCGGCAAGCTCAAGCCCACGCTGCGAGTCGAAGCCACCGTCACGTACCACGACAGCTGCTATCTCGGCCGTTACAACGACGTGTACGAGGCGCCCCGTGAGGTGCTCAAGGCCATCCCCGGCGTGACGCTGGTCGAGCCGCCGTACTGGAACCGGAGCAAGGGCCTCTGCTGCGGCGCGGGCGGCGCCCAGATGTGGAAGGAGGAGGAGCATGGCAAGGAGCGCGTCAACAAGAAGCGCACCCTGCAGCTCCTCGAGACCGGCGCGACGAAGGTCGCGAGCGGTTGCCCGTTCTGCATGACGATGCTCAGCGATGGGATCGCCGGTGAGGATCGCAAGGACGACGTCGAGAACCTCGACGTGGCCGAGCTGCTGGACCGCGCGATCGCCCGGTGATGCTGCTCCAGGCCACGGACGCCGCCGCGGAACTGCCCGGCGGTTACGGCCTGGCCCTCCTGCAGGCTCTGCTCGCGCTTGGCGCCGTCTGTGTGCTGGCGTGGGCCGTCCTTCGCTGGGCGGCCCAGCGCGGCCTCGGCGGAGCGTCGAGCGCGCAGCGCATCAAGGTGCTCGAGCGGGTGCCGCTCGACGCGCGGCGAACGATGTGGCTCGTGGAGGTCGGCGGACGGGTGCTGCTGGTCGGCGGCTCGGACGGTGGTGCGATGACGTTGCTGACGGAGGTCGACGCGGACGCGCTGCCCCCCGTGCCGCCCAAGGCGAGCTTCGCCGACGTGCTGCGGCGGGCCCCTTCGGCCCCGAAGGAGTGATCGATGCCTGCGAGCGTGCCGGTGAACCGAGGATTCGCGAGGTTCTCGTGGGCGGTCCTCGCCTACAACTTCGCGGTGATCGTGTGGGGCGCGTTCGTCCGGGCGAGCGGCTCGGGGGCCGGCTGCGGATCGCACTGGCCCGATTGCCACGGCGAGGTCGTGCCGCGGACCGAGTCGGTCGCGACGATGATCGAGCTCACCCACCGCGCGACGTCGGGCCTCGCGCTCCTGGCGGTGGTGGTGCAGGTCGTGTGGGCGTTCCGGGCGTACCCCGTGGGCGACCGGGTGCGGCGGGCCGCGGGGGCCTCGATGTTCTTCATGCTGACCGAGGCGGCCCTTGGCGCGGGGATCGTGCTGCTCCAGCTCGTCGCGGACGATGCCTCCGCCGCGCGCGCCGGGTGGATCGGCATGCACCTGGTGAACACGTTCCTCCTGGTCGCGGCCCTCGGCCTCGCGGCGATGTGGGCTTCGACCGCCGAGCGCACCCGACTCGATGCGGGCGATGGGCTCGGTGTCGGTCTCGCGGTCTTCGCCGGGGCGCTCGTGCTGACGGGGGTCGCCGGCGCGATCACCGCCCTCGGCGACACGCTCTTCCCTTCGCGCTCGCTGGCGGAAGGGCTCGCCGCCGACACCGCGCCGGGCGCGCACTTCCTCGTGCGCCTCCGGGTCATCCACCCCGTGGTCGCGACGGCGACCTCGTTGCTGCTCGTGATGGGCGGGGCGTTCGTGTCGATGCAGCGGCCGGCGCCACGGGTCCGGGCCGCGGCCCGTGCGCTCTCGGGACTGCTCGTGGTGCAGATCGGCATGGGGCTCCTGAACGTGCTGCTCCTCGCGCCGACGTGGCTGCAGTTGCTGCACCTGCTGCTCGCCGACCTGACGTGGCTCGCGCTCGTGGCGCTCGGGGCGAATGCGCTGGTCACACCGCGCGCGGTCCGTGCGAAGCTCCGCGCGTCGGAGTGAGGAGCGCGGCATGGCACGCAGGCGTCGCAAGGTCGGTCTCGTGGGTCTGCTGGCGCGCTGGTTCGGGCAAGGGCTGCTGCTCTTCGTCCCGCTCGTCACGACGCTCTACGCGGTGTGGTTGGTGCTGGGCTGGCTCGACGCGAAGCTGGGCGTGGATGTTCCGGGCCTCGGGCTCGTCGTCACGCTGGCGCTCATCCTCCTGACGGGGTTCCTGACGTCGAACGTCGGCGGGCAGGCGGTCGTGTCGGTCTTCGAGGGGGCGATCGGTCGGCTGCCCGTGGTGTCGCTGCTGTACGCGAGCATCAAGGACCTGCTCGGCGCGTTCGTCGGCGACAAGAAGAGCTTCGATCGCCCCGCGATGGTGTCGATGGACGAGGCGGGCGCCGTGAAGGTGTTCGGCTTCGTGACGTGCGACCGGTTCGACGATGCGAGGCTGTCGGGTTGGGTCGCGGTGTACCTGCCGCAGGCGTACAACTTCGCGGGCAACGTGATCGTGGTGCGCAAGGAGCGGGTGTCGTTCGTGGATGCCGAGCCGTCGCAGTTCCTCGCGTTCGTGGTGTCGGGCGGGGTCAGCTCGATGGGCGGTGCGCGGACGGTCTACGACGGCCGTTCGGCCTCGGCGACGTCGACGGATGGTTGATCGCGGAAGGCGGCAGCGATGCAGGAGAACAGGATGATGCGGCAGACGAGCGCGCGCGCGGGCCATCGGCCCATCGGAATGATGCTGGCCCTGCTCGGGTCGGGGGCGCTCCTCGGCGGAGCGGCGACCGCGCGGGCGGATCTGCTGCCGCCCGATCGGCGCCCGGTGCCGGTGGCGGACCCTTCCGCCCCGGCCGAGCCGACCCCGCCGGTGCCGCTGCCGGCGGCCGAGCCCGCGGCGCAGCCCGCCGAGCCCGCGGCGCAGCCGGTCGCGGAGCCGTCGAGCCCGCGGGGCGCAGACAACACCCCGGCGGAGGAGCCTGCGCCTGGCTGCCACGTGGCCGGCACCTCGACCGGATCACCGGCTTGGGTCGCGGTGCTCGGCGCCGCATGGCTCGCGCGACGGCGGGCGCGCGCGATGGCGCGACCCTCCGTCTGAAGGGGCGAGGATGCCCGCGCGCGATGGGCTCGCACCGGCCCTCCAGGCCGACGGGGCGCCCTCTCGAGGGGGGCGTTCCGGGCCCGGCGCGGCAGGGCTCGTCTCGGCAGGGCTCGTCGCGCGCATCGCGTTCGCGCTGAAGCCCGCGAGCTGGCCGAAGCTCCTCGTGCCGATGCTCCTCGGGCAGGCGCTCGGCATCGCATCGTCGGGGCGGTTCTCGCCTTTGGGGCTGCTCGCAGGTGGCCTCTTCACGCTCCTCGACCTCGGCTTCATCGTGCTGCTCAACGACTGGGGAGATGCCCCCGTCGACCGGCTCAAGCGCGCGATGTTCCCCGGCTCGTCGCGCAAGACGATCCCCGACGGGGTGCTGCCTTCGCGCGTCCTCCTGGTCGCCGGGGTCGCGTGCGGCGGGGCGGCCCTCGCGGTGATGGGGATCGCCGAGGCAGGCCTCGACCGGCCGGGCCTCGCGCTCTGGGCAGGCGTGTCGCTCGCGCTCTTCGTCGCGTACACGCTGCCCCCACTGCGGCTCAACTATCGGGGGGGCGGTGAGCTGCTCGAGGGGCTGGGGGTCGGGGTGTTGCTGCCCTGGCTCAACGCGTACGTGCAGGGGGGCGAGATGGCGTCGCGTGTCCACGTGCCCCTCGCCGGGTTTTTCCTGCTGAGCCTGGCGTCGGGCGTCGCGAGCGGCCTCTCGGACGAGCGGAGCGACCGCGCCGGAGGGAAGCGGACCTTCACGACGCAATTCGGCAACGTGGCGTCGCGTCGTGCGACGCAGGCCCTCGTGGTGGCCGGCGCGGTGATCTGGATGGGCTGCGCCGCGTGGGCGCCGTCGAGGGCGTTCGGGGCGTGCATGGTCCTCGCCGCCGGGGTCGCGCTCGCCACCTGGCCTGCGCTGCGGCGCGCGAGCGGCCCTGCGGTCACCGATGCGTTCGATGCGCAGCGAACGTTCAAGGGGGCGCTGCACCGCGCGATCTGGGGCTCGGCCCTCGTGCTGGCGGCCGGGCTGTGCCTGATGGTCCTCGTCGGGCCACACTCGGACCCGTGACGTCCGAGCACGACGTGGGCGCCGGGGACGGCCGCACCGAGGGCCACGAGGGCAGGGCCGACGCGGTGTGCCCGTGGCGGTCGCTCGGCCCGGGGCGTGGGGCTCCGCGCACGGTCGAGGCGCTCGCGGAAGCCTGCGCCGGTGGGCCCGAGGTGCGCGCCGCGGTCGCGGCGGGACTCGGCGCGGTCGAGGCCTCGATGAGGCGCAGTTTTCCCCATAATTTGTATGGCGATCTCGACTTCCTCGCGACCGTGCTCGCGCGGGACGCGGAGGCCTTCGGGCCCAGCGCTGCGGGCGCGACCGCCGCGCGGATCGCGGCGCTGCACGACGCCTTCGGCCACGCCGCGACCCTGCAGTTTCGCTACGTGCACGACTTCCTGTACGGGTTCGACTGGGCGCGGTGGGTCGCGGGCGATCCGATGGCGCGCGCGGGCGTCGGTCCGTTCGACGAGGCCTTCCTGACGTACGTGGAGCGTCGCGCCGGCGAGCTGCGCGACCTGGTGGTGCAGGACGACGCGAAGTACGGCCGCCTCGCGAAGGGGATCGACCGCAACCCCTTCGGGTTCGCGCGTGATCCGCGCTCCGAGGCCCGGCTTCTGGAGTCGCTCGCCGACCGCGGTTGGATCCCGGTGGAGGCGTGGCGCGCGGACGCCTCCCCGCGGTGGGACCGGCCCTATGCCGAGGAGCGTCGGCGGAGGGCACGCGCCCTTGGCCTGACCCGCTGAGCAGCACGGGTCCCGGGTGGGCCGTCCCTGACGGCGCCCTCGAAGATATGAGACGCTCCGCCCATGCACATCGGCGCGAGGATCGGGTGGGTGGCCTTGGCGGTGTCCATGGTCGCTTGCACCGACCCGACCCGCTTGCGCGGCGGCAGCGCCGAGGGCGGGGCCGGTCCGGCGGTCGATGCGGGGGCCGTGTCCGAAGCCGGCGCGACGGGCGACCCGTCGTCCGGCGTGGCCGAGGGCGGCCCTTCGCCGGGGGATGACGCCGGCACGACCCTGGAGGAGGACGGGGGCGGCGGCGGGACGCCGCCGGTCGATCCGATGCCGGTCGATCCGATGCCGCCGATGCCCGTCGATGCCGGCACCTCGGCGCCCGACGGCGGAGCGCCGCCGCCGCTGCCCCTGCCGACCTTCACGACGGTGTTCTCGACGCGGCCCGACGGGAATGGACCCGACACGACCATCGAAGATGCGCTCGTCGCGTTGATCGATCAGGCCTTGCCCGGCTCGCGGATCCGCGTCGCTCTCTATTCGTTCACCCGAAGCCCAGGGTCGAGCGCGCTCGTGCGGGCCCACGGCCGCGGCGTGGACGTGCGGGTCGTGCTCGACGGTCAGAACGCGACGAGCCCCGGGTCCGAGCTCTCGGTCCTGCGCGCGGGCCTCGGAGCGGATCGCATCACGGTCTGCGATGCGCCCGGCACGGCCTGTCTCGGCTCCGGGATCATGCACCACAAGACCTTCCTCTTCTCGGCGCTCGGGGACGGCTCGCGCGACGTCGTGGTGCAGGCCTCGCACAACCTGACCAACCCGCAGCTCTCGATGCACAACAACGCGTTGATCATCCGCGGCGACGCCGCGCTGTTCCGCGCGTACGAGCGGACGTGGAACGACCTGCGGACCGACGCGGACATGCCGACGTACTACCGCATCGACGACGGGGACCTCGGCACGCGGGTCTACTTCTTCCCCCGCGTCGACGGAGACACCGTCACGTCCATCCTCGACAACGTGCAGTGCGACGCCACCTCCCGCATCCGCGTCGCGATGGCGTTCTTCACCGACGCGCGCGTCGCGGTGGCCCAGCGTCTGGCCGCGCGACGCCGCGACGGGTGCAACGTGCAGGTGGTCGTCGGAGACGCGGACATCCCTCTCGGGGACACCGTGCGTTCGACGTTGACGGCCGCGGGCGTGGCGCTGACGACCTATCCGGAGCGCGCGGGGATGTGGGGCCTGCACTCGAAGTACCTGCTCATCGATGCGCCCTACGCGGGCTCGACCACCCACCGCCGCCTGGTGTTCACCGGCTCGCACAACTGGACGGGGCCCGCGCTCACCATCAACGACGAGACGATGCTGCGGGTCGAGAACGACGGGGTCTTCGACGCCTACCTCGCCGACTGGTCGCGGGTGCGAACGGCCGCGATGCGTCCGTGACGGAGGGCCTTCGGGGTGGGGCGCCCGGCGCGCTGGCCCCAGGGACGGGTGATGTCGAAGCTCGGAGGTCGGGCGCTGCGAGGCAGCAAGTGGTCGAGGGTCACGGCCGAGGGCGGCGTGGTGCATCACGTGGTCCGCGACGTTCATCCGCGGTCCCGTGAGGTGACGCTGGTGACGGTGCTCGCGAGCGCGGAGCACCGCGTGTCGCTCGACGAGCTCGGGGACAAGGCACGCTGGACCCCGGGATGGCAGCCCTGCGTCGGGCGTTCGGAGCCCGCGGCGGGGCGCTTGCCGGGCGTGCCCTCAGACCCCAGTTCCGACCGATGATCGTCTCCGAGAATCTGGGCGCCGCGCTGGCCGCAGCCGGGGTGTGGGCATGACGCGGCATCTGGTGATTGGCGGGGCGGGCGGCATCGGTTCGTCCCTGGCGTCGAAGCTGCTCGAGCGGGGTGAGTCCGTCGTGCTCGCGGGGCGGACGTTGGCGAGCCTCGATGCGGCGGCGGAGCGGCTGGCGGAGCGGCATGGGGATGGGGCGAAGGTCTCGACGCGGGGGCTCGATGCCCGCGACTTCGACGCGGTGGAGGCCCTGGTCGGAGGGCTCGCGAAGGAAGAGGAGGGGCTCTTCGGCCTCGCGTGCTGCGCGGGCTCGATCGTGCTCAAGCCGGCGCACCTGACGTCGTCCTCCGACTTCCACGAGGTGCTCTCGACGAACCTCGGCACCGCGTTCGCGTCGGTGCGGGCGGCCGGGCGTCATCTCTCGTCCGGGGGGGCCGTGGTCCTCTTCTCGTCGGCCGCGGCGCGCTTCGGCCTGGCCAACCACGAGGCGATCGCGGCGGCCAAGGCCGGGATCGAAGCGCTCGCACGGACGGCGGCCGCGACCTACGGCGCGCGGCTCCGGGTCAACGTCGTCGCGCCCGGGCTCGTCGACACACCGCTCGCCGCGCGCATCACCGGCCACCCGCGCTCCCTCGAGACGTCGGTCGCGATGCACGCGCTCGGCCGGATCGGGACGGCCGCGGAGGTGGCGTCGCTGGCCGCGTGGCTGCTCGGACCGGACGCTGGCTGGGTGACGGGGCAAGTCTACGGCATCGACGGCGGGCTCGGCGTGGCCCGCGGCCGCGGATGAGTCGTGGGGCCGCGCGTGGGGACCGGGGCGGCCCCTTGCAGCCCGCGCGCGACGCCGGGCACCCTCGGAGTCGATGAGGCGTCCACTCGCAGCGGTCGGGCTCGGCCTGACGCTCGGATGCGGCGGCCCGCTGGGGGCGCCGGACGCGGGGGCGTGGGGAGGCGACGCCGGGCGTCCGGACGCGGGGCCCTGCGTCCCGCTCGAGCTGCCAGCCGACGCGCTCGCCGCGACGCGGCTCTCATGCGCGTTCGAGGCCGGCGCCTCGCCCAGGCAGACCCTGGGTCTCGACCGCGCGACGGTGGCGCGCATCCCGATCGACCACGTCGTCGTGGTGATGCAGGAGAACCGCTCGTTCGATCACCTCTTCGCGACGCTGCACGACACGCGCCCCGAGGTGGAGGCGATCCCCGCGGCCTACGTGAACCCCGACCGGGCAGGGGTGCCCGTGCGGCCCTTCCACCTGACCTCGGGCTGCCTGCCTGCCGACCCGCCGCATCAATGGGACGCGATGCACGCGCAGTGGAACGGCGGCGCGATGGACGGCTTCGTCCGAACCGCCGCGGTGGGCGGGCTGGACGGTCACTACGCGACCGGGTTTCACGACGCGTCGGACACCCCCTTCTACCACTGGCTCGCGCGGACGTTCCCGCTCGCCGACCGGCACTTCGCGTCGGTGCTCGCGGGCACGTGGGCCAACCGCGCGGTGCTCTACACCGGCTCGACCCACGGGCTTCGCAACACCGGCGAGTTCACCATCGCCGACGCGCCGACGGTCTTCGACGCCCTCGACGCCCGCGGGGTCTCGTGGGGGGTCTACGTCGACGGGACCCCGCGGCAGGACCTCCTCGGCTGGACCGCCGCGCACCGCGGCGTCGCGCCGTTCTCGGCGCTCCTCGACGCGCTGTCGAGCGGGTCGCTGCCGTCGGTGTCGTTCGTCGATCCCACCGAGATGCAAGACGAGCACCCGCCGAACGACGTGCGCGGGGGTGAGGCGTGGTCGCGAAGGGTGTACGAAGCTTCGACGTCGAGCCCGCTCTGGCCGAGGCTGGCCGTGGTGTTCACCTACGACGAGGGTGGGGGGCTCTTCGACCACGTGCCGCCACCTTCGGCCTGCATGCCGAGCCCGGGCCTCGAGGGCACCGACGTTCTGGGCCACCGGGTCCCTCTGCTCGTCGTCTCGCCTTGGTCGCGGCCGGGTCACGTCAGTCACGTCGTTCACGATCACGCGTCGGTGCTCCGTTTCATCCAGCTGCTCTTCGATCTTCCGGCGCTCTCGGCGCGTGACGCGAACGCGGACGCGTTGCTCGACATGTTCGAGTTCTCTTGTCCGCCGCCGTTCGCGGAGGCCCCTCGCTCGCCCGCGGCGGGAGACGCCCAGGTCTGTCCGTGAGGCCCGCGGCGTCGCGGTCGACCTCGCCCGCGGCGCACGCATCTCCGGACCGCGGCACGGGTTCGCCCACGACGCGGTCGGGCGAATCCGCTCGGCGTCGCGGTCGACCCGGAGGCCCAACGCGTCAGCGGCTCCCGAGCAGCCCCAGCGACCATGCCCCGAGCGCGAGCGTGGAGGACGCGCCCACCGCCACCATGAAGCGCAGCAGCGCAGTCGAGCCTGGCGTTCCGTCGCGCAGCCAACGGCACGACACGAGCAGCGCGGCGAGGCTCGGGGCGGTCGCGACGGCACGCCCGATGAACGTGCCGAACGGCATGCACGCCACGCCGAGGGCCAGGCCCAGCGCGTGAAGGGCCAGCACCTCGCGCCGGCTCGACGCGTCGCCTCGTCGCACGACCCACGTTCGCTTGCCGACCGCGCGGTCCGCGGGCGCGTCGGGCAACGCCGTGAGGAGGTTGCCCGCGAGCGCGAGGATGGAGGTCGGGACGAGCGCGGGCCAGGGCAGCGCGTGCAGCGCGTCGGACTGCGCGCAGAAGCCGACGGCCGGCAGCACGATGCCCACGCCGACGGCCTGCAGGTACTCACCGCCGCCGCGGTGCGAGAGCCGGAGGGGCCGACCGCTGTACGCGAGCATGAGCGCGACGGCGAGCAGCCCGAGCGGCAGCAGGTGAGGGCGCCCCGAGGCCGCGCAGAGGCCGAGCAGCAGCGCGCCGGAGCCGAGGGCGGCGAGGCGCAGCGAGCCGGGAGAGATGCGCCCTTCGGGGAGCACGCGCGAGCCCCCCGAGAACAGGTTGAACGTTCGGTTCTGCGCGTCGTCGTGCCGATCCGCGTGGTCGTTGGTGAACACGATGAACAGGTGATCGAGCACCCCGAAGGCGTGGGCCAGGACGAATCCGGACCACGAGAACCGACCCGTCGTGGCCCAGGCGAGCGCCTGCCCGTAGAGCAGCGCCGGGGCGATGTTGGCGTGGGCGAGCGGTCGGCACGCTTGGAGGGCAGCACGAAGCACGGGGATCCCGTACCATGCCCCGCCCATGGACGACTTGGTCCTGCTCATCCTCTGCTCTCCCTCGGGCGCCGGCAAGACGACGCTCACCCGCCATCTGCTCGCGCAACTGCAGGACTTCACGTTCTCGGTGTCGCACACCACGCGGCGTCCGCGCGAGGGCGAGCGCGACGGGCGCGAGTACCACTTCATCGATCGCGAGCGCTTCCTTTCGATGATCGACGAGGGCGCGTTCGCGGAGTGGGCCGAGGTGCACGGCAACCTCTACGGGACCAGCGTGCGGGAGATCGATCGGGCCCGCACCGAGGGGAAGCGCGGCATCGTCTTCGACATCGACTACCAGGGCGCACGGCAGATCAAGGCCAAGCTGCCCCACGCGGTCGGGCTCTTCGTGCTGCCGCCCTCGATGCAGGAGTTGCGTCGGCGGCTCGAAGGCCGCGGCACCGAGGACGCCTCGACGATCGAGCGTCGCTACTCGAAGGCCTGGGTGGAGATCGAGCACTACGGCTTCTTCGACTACCTGCTGGTCAACGACGACCTCGAGCGCTCGAAGGCCGCGGTGCTCGGCATCGCGCTGTCGGAAGCGCATCGTCGGTGGCGCCTCGCCCCGCTCGCAGAGGCGTTGCTTCGCAGCGGCCGCTGAGGTCCCCGGGCGCCCTCGGTCTGCGCGGCGGCCGCGCGCCCGCGGCCCTGCGTGTCAGGAGCTTCGAAACCGCCGGAGGCGGAGGTCGACGAGGTCGCGCGCCACGCCGAGGATGCGATGCCATTGCGTGCTCTTGCTGTGGCCCGCCCGCCGCGGGCGGCACGCGATGGTGACGGTGTCCACGGACAGCCCCGCAGCGAGCGCGCGGATGGGGAACTCGAAGTTCAGGAAGAACGTGTCGGGCGGCAGCTGGGCGGGATCGAAGAGCCGGCGCCGGAACAGGTACGGCCCGTCGCTCTTGAGCCAGACCCCGTGCACCGCGGCGATCAGCGTCCGCACGCCGAGCGAGAAGAGCTTGCGATCGAGGCCGTCGTCGCGGTGGTCGTACACCGAGAGCACGACGTCGGCGACGGAGCGACGCTGGGCGTCGCGCAGCGTGCCGATGGCTTCCGGCGCGATCTGCCCGTCCGCCGGCATGAACGTGACCCAGGCGCCCCGTGCGGCCGAGACCCCCGTCTTGAGGGCGCCTCCGATGCCGCGGTTCTTGGCGTGGCTCAGGACCTGGTGAGGCGTGCCTTCGAGCGCCTCCCGGGCGCGGGCCGCGGTGCCGTCGCGGGAGCCGTCGTCGACCACCACGATGTCGGACGATGGCTCGTGCACGTCGAGCCACGCGCGGAGCTCGGTCAGCACGGGGCCGATGTTCTCGGCTTCGTCGAAGGCGAACACCACGATCGACAGGTCCGTCTTCTCCATGCCGTTCACTCCGGTCGGGTTCGCAAGGGGCGGGCGGGGTTGCCGGCGACGACCGCGTACGGGGCGACGTCGCGGGTGACGACCGAGCCGGCGCCGACCTGCGCCCCGCGCCCGATGCGGACCCCCGGAAGGACGATGCTCCCGACGCCGAGGTCGACGTCGTCCTCGATGACCACCGCGGCCATCTCGACCGGGGAGTTCAGGATCGGCACCGCGCGACCGGCCTCGGCGTGGAAGGAGGTGATCACCTGCGTCCCGGGGCCGATGCCGACGTTGGCGCCGATCGTGATGCCGCCCGCGGCATGCAGGAACACGTTCTGACCTATCCAGGTCCCATCGCCGATCCGGAGGGTGTTGCGATGGTAGCCCTTCAGCATCGCGCGGTGCCCGACGTACACGTCGCGACCGAGGTGCACGTGGTCGGGGTGGAACACGAGGCATCCCTCTTCGAACACGCAGCCTTCGCCGCAGGCGGCGAGCTCGTCCGGAGAGAACTGGCCGGTGCCATGACTGCGCTTCGGCCGGGAGGTCACGGCGCCTCGCGGGAGGCCGACGCCGGGGGCACGCGAAGCAGGCCGCCGATGGCGCCGACGAGGTAGTACGTGCCCGCGAACATCAGGCTCGCGGCGGTCGCGTCCTCGAACGAGACCCCGACGTGGCCGTACAGCGACTGGAAGACCGCTTCGCGCGCGCCGGCGCCGCCGGCCGTGATCGGGATGAACGAGGTCGCCATCGCGAGCGGCACCATGACGAGCGAGGTGGTGAGGGGAATCTCGGGGTGCAGCGCGTGGATGAACACGTGCCCGGTGACCGCCACCGTCGTCTGCGTGACGAGCGAGAGCGCGAGCGCGGCGACGAAGGGCGCGGGCCTGGCGATCTTCGGGAGGCGCTCCGCGATGCGACGGAGCGGCGCGGGCAGGCGAGGGGCCAGCGTCCGGCCGATGGTCAGCGCGACCAGGGCCCCGGCGCCGGCCGCGATCCCGAGGGCGCTGCCGGTCAGCACGCCCTCGACGCCCGCGATTGGATAGAGCACCGAGCTGAAGCCAACGAGGAGCAGCAGGCCGACCAGCCCGAGGACCCGCTCGACGAAGACGACCGCGACGGACCCGGTGGCGCCCGCCTCTCCGAAGGCCTCGCGGGACGCGATGCCGCGCACGACGTCGCCGCCGACCCCGCCCGGCAACCAGACGTTGTAGAAGAACCCGATCACGTTGAGGCGGTAGAGCGACGCCATCGAGGGGATGCGGGAGGCGCCGAACGCCGAGAGCAGCGTCCGCCATCGGAGCGAACCCACCCCGAGGTTGCCGAGCGTGAGCGCGACCGCCAGAGCGAGCGAGGTCCACGGGACGCGACCGAAGGCCGCGCCGAGGGCAGAGAGGTCGACGCGCGAGAACACCCACCCGAACGCGGCGAGCGTGACCGCCACGCGCACGACGGTCAGCACGCGGCCTCGCATCGTCGCGCGGGCCTCGGCGGGGGGTGTCGCGCGGGGGGGTTCTCGCCCCGCCTCCAGGTCCCGGTGCTCGGTCGTCACGCGCCGCGCCTATCACGGCGCCTCATGGGAGTCGAGCGGCGAGGGCGCTCCATTCGGCCGCCCGTTCGGGGTGCAGCGCGGCGTAGTGTCCGAGCGCTTCGCGGGCCGGGTCGAGCATCCCGTCCGCCGCGAGGAGCCATGCGAGCTGCAGCCAGGCCCGGTCGTCGCGGGTGGCCTGCGCGTCGAGGAGGGTGGCGGCTGCGCCCTGCTCGCCGACCGCGTGAAGCGCCGTGGCCAGCGCCCGGACCGCATCCTCGTCGCTCGGAAAGATCCGGGCGGGATCGCGGACGACGGGCGCCTCGGGTCGGCGCATGGGGCCCGTGGGCCAGCCGTCGGGTTCGGGGCGGGCAGGCCGCTGGGGACTGGACGCCCGGCGCAGCATCGAGAGGGCCGCCGCGGTCCGACCTCGCACCAGCGCGCGATGCGCCCGGGCCATGTCCTGGGCGCGGACCACGCCGCGACCCGCGTCGGCATGGCCGGGCGGTGATCCCTCGAGCATCCACCCGGGCACGTCGGCCGTGCGCTCTGCGAACGTCCGCGCCGCCCATCCTCCAGCGTCGTCCGCGCCCGTCGGGGAGAGGACGAGGTAGGGGCCGACCATCGCGCCGCGGCCTTCGACGGTGAGGTCGCTCTCCGAGGCGATGGCCACGCGTCCGAGCGCGGTCGTGAGCGCGCCGCGCACCCAGGGGCCGTAGCCCGTTCCGGGGCCTGCCCGCCGCGGGGACCCGTCGAAGAGCGGATGCCCCGCGAGCGTGCGCCAGTGCCACGAGGAGGTGCTGAGACCTTCGATCAGCAGGGCGACGTCGGGGCGCGCGCCCTCGACCCCGCGGCCCGCGATCCAGCACGCCCCGAGCAGGTCGCTCTCGACCACGACGAGCGCGCGTGGCGGCGGGCCGTCGAGCGCACCGAACGCGAGCGTCTCGAGCGACGGAAGGTCCCCGGGGAGGGCGCCGCGGACGTCGGCACCGGCGATCGGAAGCGCCGCCACCATGAGGGCGCCGACGAGGCCGTGGGCGGCCCCGCGTCGGCGCGTCGTGGCGTCGACGAAGAGGGCTCCGACCGCGATGGTGAGCGCCATCGCAGGCGCGGCGTACGCGATGTTGTCGGGGTTCGCAGGCTCGAGGGCCTGCAGCAGAGCGCCCGTCGAGGCCGCGCCCGCGGCGCACGCGAGCGCACCGACGCCAGCCGCGCGAAGGCGCTGCCGCGCCGTGGCCCGGAGCACCATCAGCGTGAGCCCCGCGCCGACGAGCGCGACGATGCCCGAGGGCCAGAGGATGAAGCCCAGCACCTCGGGCAGCCGCGTCCAGAGCGACCCGCGCCCCGCGCCGAGGTTGCGGTGGTAGGCGTGACCCGACACGTACTCGAAGAGGCCGCGCAGGGTGGTGGCCTCGCCCCACATCGCGGCGCCGGCGCCGCTGCGCACGGGCATGTACGCGAGCACCAGCCCTCCCGCCGTGCATGCCAGCGCCGCCGTCGCCAGCGTGCGAATGCGCGTGTCGCGCCGGTGGACGCCCCAGAGCACGGCCCCGACCGCGAGCGCCGCGAGCGCGTGGGGCGGGTGCACCGCGACCGTGAGGCCCGCGAGCAACGCCGCGCGGCGCAGCGAACCCCGCGCGTCCGGAAGCCTCCACGCCCATGCGAGCAGGTGTCGGATCGACTCGAGGGTCAGGAAGAGCGCGAGGCTGTAGACCTCTGGGCGCGTCAGCTGCGGGAGCACGGCCGGTGCGCCGAGGACGCCGAGCGAGGCCGCGCTCGGAAGCCACCGGGACGCCGGGCCCGAGGCGCCCTCCGGCCGTGCGAGGGACGACGCCACGAGCGCGGCCACCGACCCGGCCGCGAGACACCCGAACAGCACGCTGACGAGACCCACGCGCCATGCGATGGGTCCGAAGGGGACCAGCAGGATGGCCGCATGGGCGAGCAGCGCGTGCAGCGGCTGTCCCGGCGGATGCGACGCGCCGAGGCCGAACCCCGCGTGGACGAGCTCCCCGGCGTCGAAGAGGTGGGGCCCCGCCGCCGCGTTCGACGCGAGCGCGAGGCCGAGGATCGCGATGAGGATGCGTGCTTCGCGAAGGCCCTCGGGCGGCGAGGCCGGCGGCCCGGGCACGGAGCCGTCGTGCCCATGGGGCGCGGGGGGCGCGAGCGCGCCCTCGGGCTCGGCGGAGTGTCCCGGAGGAGCGCTCATCGTCGCCGGGGCGCGTCAGTCGAGCGCGACGCGGGTGCGCGTGGTCTGGCCGGGTGTGACCTCGACCGAGACCGTGCGCGTGACGCTGAGCTCGGGGTTCGCGCACACCACGGTGTGTCTTCCGGACGGCACCTCGCGGTTCACGATCGGGGTCTGCCCGATGCTTCGTCCGTCGAGCGTGACGTTGCACCAGGGGCGCGCGTCGATCGTGAGGCGACCCGGCCCGGACGCGACTGCCGGACCCCCCGAGGGGGCTGCGCCACCGCCGGACGACGGTTCGCGCACGCGCTCTCGGTCGAGCTCGAAGGCGAGCTCGCTGGTCTGCCCGCCCGTCAGGTCGAGCTCGCGTTCGATGGTGTGGAAGCCTTCGCGGGCCACGCGCAGCCGGTAATGCCGGGCGGAGATGCGCAGCGTGTAGGGGCTGCCGGTCTCGATCCACTGGGCGTCGAGCTGCACCCGCGCCTCGGGCGGATTCGTGGTGATCGAGAGGAGGTGTTCCTCGGGCCCCAGCGGGGTCCGCTCGAGCGTGAGGCGGAGCTCCTGCATCTGCCCCGCCTGCACCATCACGGGCACCGTCTGCGAGACCCAGCCGTCGAGCGACACCACGACGGTGTGCTGCACGCCGGGCGCGATCTCCGGAATCGTCGCGGGCGTGACGAGCTCGGTGTCGCTTCCGTCCAGCAGCACGTGGGCTCCCGGAGGCGTGCTCTCGACCCTCGCCACACCGAAGGAATTCGCGCTCGGGCGCTCCAACGTCGCGTCGATCCGCACCCGCGGCGCGGCGGCCGTGACGTCGACCTCCTGCCGCACCGGATCGAAGCCCTCGGCGGACACCAGGACGACGTAGTGACCGATCGGCAGGCGCTCGATGGTGGCCGGCGTGCGCTCGGGGCGCCGCTCGCCATCGATGGTGATGACGGCCCCTGCGGGCGTGCTCGAGACCTGCACGATGCCGGGACCCGTCGGCGCGGCGATGACCGTCGGCTGCTGGAGCATCGAGTACGCGATCGCGCCCGCGGCGGCGAGCACGCCGAGCACCGCGATGACGATGAAGGGCGCGCGCGCAGGGGGCCGGGCTCGGACCCCCGACTTGCTGACCTCGGCCAGCCGCTGCGCTTCCTCCTCGGCCTCGGCCTGGAGGGCGAGCACTTCGGCGAGCTGACGGCCGTCCTGCAGAAGCTGGCGCTGCTGGGCGAGCTTGTCCTCGAAGAGCGTCTGCATCCAGCTCGCGAGCGAGAGCGGCGAGACCTTCAGTTGCTGCTCGCGGACGAAGTCCTCGAGGTCCGACTGCATGTCGCGGGCGCCCTGGTAGCGCTTGGCCGTGTCCTTCTCGAGGGAGCGGAGGATGATCTCCTCGAGGCGAGGGTGGAGGTTCGGATTGAGCGTGCGGGGCCGCGGATACTCGCCCTCCACGATCATCCGCAGCGTCTCCATCTCGTTGCCGCCGCGGAAGAGGCGCTTCCCGGTGCAGAGCTCGAAGAGCATGATGCCGAGCGAGAAGACGTCGCTGCGGCCGTCGAGGGCGAGGCCCTGCGCTTGCTCCGGGCTCATGTAGGGCACCTTGCCCTTGAGCTGGCCGGAGCTCGTGTCCTCCATCGAGCTGTGGCCGGCCTTCGCGATCCCGAAGTCGACGAGCTTCACGTCGCCGGTGAACGTCACGAGGATGTTCTGCGGGCTGACGTCGCGGTGCACGATGTTCATCGGCTCCCCCGCGAGGTCCTTCCGCTCGTGGGCGAACGCGAGGCCGGCGCAGCAACCCAGCGCGATCGCGATGGCGTGCTCGAGCGGGAACGCCTTGACGCCCGCGTGCTTCATCTGGCGGACGATCGAGCGCAGGTCCTCGCCGTGGATGTGCTCCATGGCGATGTAGAACTGGCCGTCCACCTCGCCGACGTCGTAGATGTGGGCGACGTTCGGGTGGTTCAGCGTCGCGGCGATGCGCGCCTCGGAGAGGAGCAACTCGATGAAGGCGGCGTCCTTCGCGAGGTGCGGCAACACGCGCTTGACGACGATCAGCTTCTCGAACCCCGCCATGCTGCGCTGCAAGGCGAGGAAGATCTCGGCCATTCCGCCGATGGCGAGCTTGCGGATCAGCGTGTACTTGCCGAAGCGACGAGGCATGCCGTCGGCGTCGGGCGCGCCGTTGGGCGCGTCTTCGCTGGGCGGGGTGGGCGGCGGCTGAGGAATCGATGCGCGGACGGTCACTCGAGATCCCTGCGAGAGGTCGTGGATGATCGCGCCCACGGGGCGCCGCTGTCAACGGAATCCTGGTCCTGACGGGGGCGCGGGAGGGTGACCGCCCTCGGGGACGGGGTGCCCGAGGTGGGCCGCCCGGACGAGCGCGTCCGCGGCGTCGCGCACACGGGGCTGGAGATCCCGCATCGCACGCGCGAGGGCGGGCCGATGGGCCGGGTCGATCGCCAGGCGCGGCCGGGGCGCGAAGATCTGGAGCAGGCGAAAGGCGACGAGGTCGGGATCACGATAGAAATGGGGAATCCCGTGCTCCCGCACGCGCCGCAGGACGGCCTCCCAGCGGCTCGGGTCTCCGCCCCCCAGCCGCAGGTGCGGCTGCACGTCGGGCGCGGTGCTCGCGCGGGTCGCCGCGAGGTAGAGCGCGCAGGTCACAGGGTCGTCGAGGAGGACCCCGTCGAGCAGCAGCTCGACGCCGACGTGCGCGGCGGCCCGCGCGCCGCCCCATCCGACGCCCTGCGCCTCGAGGGCCGCGCCGACCTCCGTGCACAGCCGGACGAAGTCGGGGGCGCCGTGGAATGCCTCGTCGGTCCGGTGGTGGTGCGCGATGCCGGCGGCGAGCCGGGGCTCGGCGAAAGGACCGAGGCGCCCCCCGGCCATCGAGGCGAAGTCCGGGAGCATCGCGCCGAGCGCGAAGGCGGGGTCGGTCCCCGACGCCCGCGCGATGTGGACGTGTCCGACGAAGTTCATCGGCCGGAAATCTCCAGAAAGTCGGAGATCCGGGCGTCGCCTTCGGGGCCGAGCAGGGACGCCGGGGTCGCGTGGAACGCCACGTCGGGGTCGGAGCCGATCCAGGTGCGCTGGCGCCGGGTGTAGACCCGCGTGCTCTTCCGGATCGCAGCGACGGTGTCGGTCCAGGCGACGCCGTCGCGCAGGTGGGCGACCAGCTCCCGGTACCCGACGCTCCCCAGGGCGCGGATGCCGGGGCCATGACGCGCGCAGAGCCCGCGCGTCTCGTCGAGCCACCCGGCGTCGAGCATCGCGTCGATGCGCGCGTCGATGCGCGCGTAGAGCTCGTCCCGCGGACGATCGAGCGCGACGACCAGCGCGCGGTGGCGCGGCGCGCCGAGCGCGTGGGCCGCCCGCAGCGTCCCGAGCGGCACGCCGGTCTGTTCGAGGACCTCGAGGGCGCGCACGATCCTCATCGCATCGTGGGGATGGATGCCCTCGGCGGCGAGCGGATCGACGGCGCGCAACCGGGCGTGCATCGCCGGGGTCCCGAGGTGCGCGACCTCGGCGTCGAGGCGGGCCCGGAGGACCGGGTCCGGCGCGGGCAGCGCGACGAGGCCCCGCAGGAGCGCGCGCAGCCACAGGCCCGTGCCGCCGACCACGATGGGCAGTCGGCCGCGCCCCACGATGTCCGCGATGGCGGCATCGGCGAGCGCGGCGTACTGCATCGCGTCGATCGCAGCGTCGGGCTCGACGACGTCGAGCAGGTGGTGCGGGACCCCCCCGAGTTCCTCCGCGGTCGGCTTGGCCGAGCCGATGTCGAGCCCGCGGTAGACCTGCACGCTATCGCAGCCGACGAGCTCACCGTCGAGGCGACGCGCCAACTCGAGCGCCGCTCCGGTCTTGCCCGACGCGGTCGTGCCGGTGATCACGAGCAGCGTGCTCATCGGCCCACGCGTCTGCCGAGCTCGGCGAGTGAGACCTCGAACGCCACGGGGCGTCCGTGCGGGCAGTGCCGCGCGAAGTCCGACACTCCGTCGAGGCGCCGGAGCAACTCTCTCATCTGGGCCTCGTCGAGCGCATCGCCGGCGCGCACGGCACCGTGGCACGCCATCGTCGCGAGCGCGGTGTCGATGGCGTCGCCGAACGCGCGGTCACCGGTGAGCGCGAGCTGGGCCAGAACGTCGCGCAGCAGTTGATCCGGGCGTGCCCGGCGGACCAGGGCGGGGATCGCGTGCACCGCGACGGTGGTCTCGCCGAGCCGCACCGCGTCGACGCCGAGGGCCCCGAGCGCCTGGGCCTGCTCCTCGACGAGGGTCGCCTCGGTCGCTGCGACCTCCACGCGCTCGGGAATCAGCAGCCGTTGGCGTGCGACCTCGCGGCTCCCGTACTCGGCGCGGAGCCTGTCGAAGCGGACGCGCTCGTCGGCGGCGTGCTGATCGACCACGAGCAGGGCGGTCGGCCCTTCGCAGAGGATGTACGTGCGACGGAGCTGGCCTATCACGCGCAGCGCACCGAACGCGCCGGGCTCGGGGACGAGGGTCCGGCGATCACGCAACGCCGCGGATCCGTCCAGTCCCGCGAACGGCTGCGCGTCGTAGGGCGTGGGCGATGAGCCCGCGAGACGGGGAGGCGCCGGCGCCTCGCGCGCGATCGGCAGGGAGGCGCCGGGGCGGGCGTCTCCGGGCTCCGAGGCACCCTGGTCGACCTTGGGCGCGTCGACGGGGGCGAGGCCCCACGGGTCGGCCTCGGCCCGCACGCGCGCCTCGGTCTCGGCCGCGGGGAACTTGCCCCCGAGCCGCTCGTGCCAGAAGCCCGTGCCCCGCGCGGAGGGTCCCGAGGTCGAGGTGCCCGACGCGCCCGCGGTGGTCCCGCCCGTGGCGCTGCCGTGGCCGCGAAACGGGTGGGTGCCGAGGCCGTGCGCGAGCACGCGGGTGATGGCGTCGAGCACCGCGCGCGCGTCCTCGAAGCGCACCTCGGCCTTCTGCGGGTGCACGTTGACGTCGACCCGATCGGGCGCGAGGACGATGTGAACGACCCCCGCCGGGTACTTGCCGGTCGGCAAGACGCTGCCGTACGCGAACGCGACCGCGCGGGCGAGGGCACGGTCCCGCACGGGGCGACCGTTGACGTGCAGGTGCAACTGCTGGGCGCCGGGCCGCGCGCGCTCCGGCGGTGACAGCCACGCGTCGACGACGATCCCATCCCGCGAGCCGGCGATGCGGGCGAGCCGCTCCTCGGGGAAGAGCCCGATGGCGCGGGCCCCGAGGTCGGGGCTCGGGAGCAACTCGAGGGCCTGCCGCCCATCGCGCGAGAGCACGATGCGCAGCTCGGGCCGCGCGAGGGCCGCGCGGATCACCACCTCGCGCACGTGGGCGCTCTCGGTCGCCGTGGCCTTGAGGAATTTCCGCCGGGCCGGGATGTTGAAGAACAGATCGCGGACCGTGACGGTGGTGCCGGGTGCACAGCCGGTCTCGCGCGTCGCGTGCTCGGTCCCGCCCTCGACGCGGACCTCGGTGCCGACGTCGGCGTCGCGGGTGCGGGTCGTCAGCACGAACCGGGAGACCGACGCGATGGAGGGCAACGCCTCGCCGCGGAAACCGAGCGTGGTGATCCTCGAGAGGTCGTCGATCGACGCGAGCTTGCTCGTGGCGTGGCGCCGCACCGCGAGCTGGGCGTCCTCGGTGTCCATGCCCTGACCGTCGTCGCTGACCCGCACGAGGCCGACACCGCCGGACTCGATGTCGACCCGGAGCGTGCGCGCCCCCGCGTCGAGCGCGTTCTCGACGAGCTCCTTGACGACGCTCGCAGGCCGCTCGACCACCTCGCCGGCCGCGATCTGATCGGCCAGGTCGTCCGGCAGGATGCGCACCCTTCGCATCGCGCAGAGGATAGTGGTTCGAGCGCCCACGCCCAAGCCGAAGCGTCGAGGCGCCGCGGGGCGCGTCCCGCCCGGACGCCACGACGGTGGGTCCGAGCCACCCCGCGGCCGCGTGCGCGTCGGGCGGGCCGGTGGCTCAGAGTCCGCGGGCGCGGATCCACCGGACGAGTTCTCGGTAGAACACGAGGTGGTCGAAGTCGTTGCCGAGTCCCGGACGATCGCCGACGAGGTGGCCGATCTCGTCGAAGTGGTCGGCGGGGATGCACCCGAGAAACACGCCGAAGCGCGCGTCTTCTGCCCGCACGAGGCCGTCGTTCGGATGCGCGTTGAAGGCGCCCCCGACGAAGGCTTCCGTCACGGCGAGGAGGGGATCCACCGGGTCTCGGTCCCGATCCCAGCGCGACACGAAGTCGGCGCTCAGGTCCGCCTCGCAGGCCCGGCCGCCGCCCGAGAGTCCGCTTCGACCGCCGATCGAGAAGAACGGTAGCCCCTCGGGCACGGGGTGCTCCGTGTCGAGCGCCGCGGCCCCCGCCGAGCTGATCTGCCGGAGCGCCGAGAACACGCTCGTCTCGCGGCCGGCGGCATCGTAGAGCGGCGCCGCGATGGCCCGCGTCAGCGCGTCGAGCAGCGACTGGGCCTGCGGGTCCGAGACGAGTCCCAGCGCGAGATCGGCGACCGGCGAGCCACGGTGGGGCGTGGCGATGGTCACGATCGCCGCGACCGAGTCGGGGCGTGCGTGGGCGACGACGCGCGCGTCGAGGCCGCCCTGCGAGTGGCCCACGAGGACCACCCGGGACGCGCCCGTCTCGGCGAGGATTCGATCGACGTGCGCCGTGAGTTGCGCGCCGCGCGCCTCGGAGCTGGCGAAGGGATCGACCGCCGGCGTGTGGATGTCGGTCTCGCCGTGGGCCGCCAGATCGGCTCGGACCCGCCAGAAGTAGTCGACGAAGCCCGCCCCGGCGAAGTCCTCGAAGCCGAAGAACCCATGGGAAAGGACGATCGGATACGGCGCTCCCCGGGGCACGCCGGCATCGCGTGGCGGTGCGGCGTCGAGGGTCATCGAGGCGTCGCTCGGCCGGCCGGCGTCGCGTGCGGCACCGTCGGGGCTCGAACCATCGGCGGCTGCGTCGGCGGGCCACACCACGGCCCCGTCGACGGCGGGGACCGGCCCTCCGCTCGAGCCTTCGGAGCACGCGGACCCCAAGCCACCGAGGGTCACGAGGACCGCCGTGGTCGGCCCACGCCACCGACGCCACCGCGAGGAGTTCACGCCACGGAGCATCTCCCGGGCGAAGGCGCGTGTCGATGTCCCAGGATCCGTGCGGGCGAGCGCCTCCGGGATGACCCTGCGCGTTGACCCCGCGGGGGTGCACGTTGTAGTTTTTGTCCCATCGCTCGGACGGGATTCGAGCCAACCTGGGAACCGCGTGACGCAGACGAAGACGTGCCCCTCCTGCCAGACGCCGTTCCAGGGAGGAGAGGTGTTCTGCCCGAACGACGGCGCCCGTCTGCAGAGCCCGTCCCAGATGCACACGATGCCCGTGTCGGGGCCCAAGTCGGACCCGCTCGTCGGCACGACCCTCTCGGAGCGCTACCGGATCCTGCGGCGCATCGGCGAAGGCGGCATGGGCATCGTCTACGAGGCCGAGCACGTCGTCATCGAGAAGCGCGTCGCGCTGAAGATCCTCCGGGCCGACTTCGGGGCTCGCCCGGACGTCGTCCAGCGCTTTCGTCAGGAGGCCAAGAGCGCCTCGCGCGTCGGGAACGAGCACATCGTCGACATCTCGGACTTCGGCGAGACCGCCGACGGCGAGAGCTACTTCGTGATGGAGCTGCTCGAGGGCGACGACCTCGCGAACGTCCTGCATCGCGAGGGCACGCTGCCGGTCGCGCGCGCCGCGCACATCCTCGAGCAGTGCTGCACGGCCCTGCACGCGGCCCATCAGAAGGGCATCGTGCACCGGGACATGAAGCCGGAGAACGTGTTCCTGATCACGCGGGCCGGGCACGCGGACTTCGTGAAGATCGTCGATTTCGGCATCGCCAAGATGAGCGACATCGAGACCCAGGGGGCGCCGGGCCGGAAGCTCACCAAGACGGGCATGATCTTCGGGACGCCCGAGTACATGTCCCCCGAGCAGGCGGCGGGGAAGGAACTCGACCACCGGGTCGACGTGTACGCCCTCGGGATCATCCTGTTCGAGATGCTCACGGGCCGGGTGCCCTTCGTCGGGGAGTCCTTCATGGGCATCCTCACGCAGCACATGTTCGAGCCCGTGCCGTCGCTGGCGTCGATCCATCCGACGGTCGACGTGCCGGACGCCGTGCAGGCGTTCCTCTCGATCGCGCTCGCCAAGGATCCCGCGCACCGATTCGCCGGATGCGATGCGATGGCCCGGGGCCTGGCGGGGGCGTTGCGCGGCGAGGCGCCGGAGCTGGCGGCGGGCAGCGGGACGGTGGTGGGGTTCGCGGACACGGCGAACTACCGGCCCAAGCCGGTCCGCGTCGTCGAGACGGCGATCACCGAGGAGGGCGCGGCGGTCGTGCCCCCCGCGCGGAGCGGTCGCTCGCGGGCGCTGCCGGTGCTCGTGGGGGCCGGGCTGCTGGCCGCCGCGGGGGCTGGGTGGTGGTGGCTCGCGACGCCCGGCCCGTCGGCCTCGGAGGCGGCGAACTCCGACGATGGAGGGCTCACCGTCGTCGCACGCGACGCCGCGCCGGACGGGCAGATGCTCGGCGCAGGCGGGGGCCCCGAGGGCGCAGGCGCCCCGGTCGATGCAGGTCTGCGCGACGACGCGACGGCCGATGCGGGGCGGACGGGCGCGGGTGCGGCGCCGTCGCCGGCCGAAGCCGTCGTCACCGTCCAGGTCACGACCACGCCCCCGGGGGCGCACGTGTTCGTGGAGGGACGCGGCGAGGTCTGCGCCTCGACGCCGTGCGCGTTCGAGACCGCCGCCACGCCGGACGAGATCACCGTCCGGGCGCGGTCCGGTCGGAACGAGGCGAGCCGCCGCATCCGCCCGCTGGAGGTCCGTGAGCTCGCCTTGCGGATCGAGCCGCGCCGCGGGGCACCGCGCACCACGGACGCGACGTCGACCGGTGGGACGGGTCACGGGGATCTCAAGATCCCGGACTGGGCGAGCCCGCGCTGACCTGCGGCCGTCGGGCCCGTGACCCGTCGATCAGCGGAGCGCGAGGACCGTGACGATGACCGCGTAGACCGGCGCGAGCGTCGCGGTCGCCCACGCCGCGTAGCCGAGGAACGAGGGCATCGCGTACCCGGACTCCTCAGCGATGGCCTTGACCATGAAGTTCGGCCCGTTGCCGATGTACGTGTTCGCGCCCATCAGGACCGCGCCGAGGCTGATGGCGGTGAGGAACACCGCGGGCACGCCCACGATCTCGACCGGCAGATGCAGGGACTGCGCGGTGCTCAGGAACGTGAGGTAGGTCGGGGCGTTGTCGAGGACCGACGAGAGGCCTCCGGTGACGAGGAAGAACTGCCAGGGCTGGTCGACGCCGAGCGTCCCGCCTTGCGCCTGCAGCAGGGCGAGCGCCGGCACCATCGTCACGAAGATCCCGGCGAAGAGGATGGCGACCTCGACGATCGGCGCGAACGTGAAGCCGTTCTTGACTCGAGGTCCCTGAGGGCCGAGCCAGAGGCTGGCCGCGCCGAGCCCGACCATGGCCAGCTCCCGGTAGGGTGAGGGCAAGAACACCGCGAGCACGACGCCGAGGAGCCACGCGACGTGCACGGCGCCTTCGACGCGGATGGGCTTCGCCTCGCGGGCATCGCGCCGCAGCGCGCCGTGGCTCTCCTTGGCGTAGGCGCGACGGTCCACCGCATGGAAGACGGCGAGGAGATATCCGACGGTGCCCAGCCACCACGGCCAGAGTCCGAGCGTCCAGGTGAACGGCACGCCGCGCAGGTACCCGAGGAAGAGCGGGGGATCCCCGAGCGGGGTCAAGAGCCCCCCGCAGTTCGACACGAGCAGGATGAAGAACACCGGGACGTGGGTCCGATGCGTCCGCTGCGAGTTCGTGCGCAGCAGCGTGCGCACGAGCAGCATGCTCGCGCCCGTCGTGCCGACGACGTTGGCGAGCACCGCCCCGCAGGCCAAGAGCGCGGTGTTGTGGGCCGGGGTCGCCCGGAGATCGCCGCTGAGGTGGATGCCGCCCGCCACGACGTAGAGGGCACCGAGCAGCGCGAGAAACGAGACGTACTCGAGCAGGCTGTGCCCGAGGGCGTGCGGCGCGGCGTCGAGCAGCCAGAGCGCCACCGGGGCCGCGACGGCGAGCGTGAAGAGGCCCCGGTTGCGGTTGTGCTCCCACCAGTGCGGCAGCACGAGCGGCATCACGGCGATGCCCGCGAGCATCACGGCGAAGGGCAAGAGCGCCCAGGCGGGCACGTCGGGGCCGAACGTCTCATGCATCGATCGACCCCGAGGCGCGTCGTTCCGCGAGGTTCACACGCAGGAGCCGGACACGCACGACTGACCCATCGTGCAGGCCGCGCCCGATCCGCAGCGGCAGTTGCCCCCGGTGCAGCGGTCGGCCTTCGCGGGATCGCACGCGGCCCCGCCGGAGCCGCACTCGCAGCCGCCCGACGCGCACGTCTCGCCCATGAGGCAGGCGTTCGTGCAGGACCCGCAGTGGGCCTCGTCCGTCAGCAGAGGGGCCTCGCACCCGTCGGCGCTCACCCCGTTGCACTCGCCGAAGTTCATGTTGCAGGAGGCGACCTCGCAGACGCCGGTCGAGCAGGTCTCGACCGCATTCGGCAGCGTGCAGACCACCCCGCAGCCGCCGCAGTTGGAGACGGTGCGGGTCGAGATCTCGCACCCGTCGGACGCGGTGCCGTTGCAGTTCGCGAAGCCGCTGCTGCAGGCGCCGAGGACGCAGCTGCCGGTCGAGCACGACTCGGCGGCATTCGGCAGACTGCAGACGACGTCGCAGCCGCCGCAGTCGGTGAGGGTGTTGGTGGGGGTCTCGCAGCCGGTGGACGCCATCCCGTCGCAGTTGCCGAAGCCGGCGCTGCAGGTTCCGAGGGCGCAGGTGCCGGAGGCGCACGACTCGGAGGCGTTGTCGAGATTGCAGACGACGTCGCAGC
>CAIKNO010000052.1 GCA_903828805.1 uncultured Sandaracinus sp.
GGCAGGCCGGTGCGCTCGAGGTACTCGTCGAGCTGCTTCAGGCCCTCGGCGAGCGGGTCCTTGCGGCCGTCGCGCCAGACCTTGAGCTCGATCGCCTCGCGCTGGAGCTGCTGCTTGCCCGCGGCGTCGGTGAAGGGCCACTCGATCAACAAGTCGATGCGCCGGCGGCCGATGCCGTACTCCCGGCTCACGACGCCGCCGCCGTTCACGACGCGCTGGAGGTAGGCCATCAGCACCAGCTGCGCCCCGGACTCGGCGTAGCTCGCACGCTCCGCCATCGTCTCGCCCTGCTCGACCCAGAACGCGGCGAACTCGCGCAGGAGGACGTCGAGGTCGAAGCGTCCGTCGGCCCGCACGAAGCGGCGGGGGTCGGCGGTCACGATGGCCTGCGTCGGCGATGAGAGGACCCGCGCGATCACCTCGCGGTAGATCGGGTTCGCGACGCGGAGCGGCGGGCTCTTCACGAGGCCGAGGTCGACGACGTAGGAGACGTCGTCATCGAAGACGGCGTCGGCGTCGGGCAGCTCACCCGAGAGCAGCGGCCCGACCACGCGGCGCACGCGCGGCTCGGCGAGCTTGCTGACGAGCGAGTCGAGGTGCGTTGCGCGCGCGAGGATGAGCCGTTCCTTCGCGGTCTCGACGTGGGCGCGGGTGATGGGGCCCTCGACCTTCATCTTCGCGACGACCTCGCGGGCGAGGGCGTTCACGAGCCAGGGCTGCCCTCCGACGAGCTCGACGAGGCGCTGCACGGCCTCGTCTTCGAAGACCTGTCCGGTCTCGGCCGTGTGCTGGAGGAGCAGGGCGCGGACCTCGGCGTCTGCAAAGGTGCTGAGCGTCAGCGACTCGACCTTCACGTTGAAGGGGCTCGCGGTGCCTAGGCGCTCGGGGTCGCCGCCGCTCGCGGCCTTGTAGTCCCGCACGTCGCGCAGGCCGCAGAGCATCACCGACCACGGCGCATGGTCAGGACGCTTTGGGAAGCCCGCGCGGAGCTGCCGCAAGACCGAGATGAGGCTCTGACCGCGCACCGCGTCGATCTCGTCGAGCAGCAAGACCACCCGCCGAGGGCAGCGCTCGCACCAGGCGCTGAGCGTCTCGGACAGCAGCCGCTCGGTGGAGGCGTTCTCGGGGATGGGCGCCGGGCGCAGCGGCTCCGGAAGCTGCGTCGCGGCCTCGGCCATCAACTCTTCGACGATCACGCGCTGAGCCGCGGCCTCGTCGTCGCCCTTCGCCTCGGCCGCCTCGCAGCTCATGTAGAGCGCCGCGTAGTCCACGCCCGCCGTGAGCGACCGCGCGAAGGCCCGCAGGAACGTCGTCTTCCCCGACTGCCGCGGCGCGTGCAGCACGAAGTAGCCACCGATCGCGACGATCTCCGGCGCCTCCGGCACCCGCGGCAGCGGCGGCACCATGTAGTGCTGCTTCTCGTCGCACGGCCCCGTCGTGTTGAAGTACTTCGGGATCGGCGGATAGACGCGCTTCTCGACCATGGGCGAGGGCAGCCTAGCACCGCGTCGTCGCCGACGCGTCAGGCCCGCAGCACGCGGACGGGGCGGCCGGTCGGCGTCTCGGCGCGTTCTTCGCGGACGCGCTCTTCGATGGGGGCTGCGTCCTTGCGGCGGTCGAAGAGGATGAGCACGCCGTCGGGCAGGCCGGTGCGCTCGAGGTACTCGTCGAGCTGCTTCAGGCCCTCGGCGAGCGGGTCCTTGCGGCCGTCGCGCCAGACCTTGAGCTCGATCGCCTCGCGCTGGAGCTGCTGCTTGCCCGCGGCGTCGGTGAAGGGCCAC
>CAIKNO010000053.1 GCA_903828805.1 uncultured Sandaracinus sp.
GCCCGCGAGGGTGAGGATGAGCGAGCCCACCCGCCAGCGCTGCCGCCACGCCATCCCGGCGCTCTCGGCGGACGTCGCCATCGGCCACAGCTGGGGGATGGCCTCCCGGGAGTGCGAGTCCGCGATGCGATCGAACGCGTAGTCCCGCACGCGGACGGGGGTCGTCGGATCGAGAGCCAACGCGATCAGCGCCGTCGCCTGGTCGGGGCGCACGTGGCCCTCGAGCGCCATCAGCGAGGTGACGCGACGATCCTCTCCCGGCGCATCGGTGCTCGCGGCCCGCGCCATGGCGAGCAGGCGATCCGCCGCGGGGGCCTGGGAGCCGAGGTGATGCATCGCGGGGATGGCCCCCTGCGTGATGAAGGTCTCGCGATTCATCGCGACGGCCCGCGCGAGGATGTCGGCGGGGAGCGCCGGCTGCTGCTGGCTCGCGCGCTGCGCCGTGATCCGGCTGCCCAGCCACGCGGTGAATTCCGCCCCTTCCATCTCCTGCTCGACCTCGACCAAGCGGGCCGCGGCGCGCGCCTTCGTCGCGTCGTCGCCCAGCGCGGCGATCAGCTCCGCGAGCTTGACGAGCGCCGCCTGCGGCAGATGCGAGGACAGCGCATCGACGAGGCGACTCGCCGCCGGCGCGCCGAGCTGCCGGATGACCTGCTCGGCGCTGAAGCTACCGGCGAGGTTGCGGGCGTTGAAGTCCACCACGAACCACCCGACGACCCCATCGGTCAGCTGGGTCTGTTGCTCCGGGCTCGCGTACTGCAGCACGAGGAACGACGCGTCCTTCGCGCGGAGCTGGAGCGGCGGCGGCTGCGCCCCCTCGGCGACCGGCGCCTCGCCCTCGCCGTGCATCATCGACAGCAGGGTCGGCGCCATGCCATCGACGATCCGGCGACGCGTGTCGTCGTCGAGCCTCCGCAGCGCGGTCTGCAGCTCATTGACGCCCTCCACGTCCTGCCGCTCCATGCGGACGAGCGCGAGCCCCGCGCGCACGCGGAGGTCGTCCGCGTACTTGTCGGCGAGGAGCACGGCGACGATCTTGCCGGGGCCTTTCACCGTCCCGGTCCAGGTGTCGATGTCTTCCGCGGTCACCGCGCAAGCCGCGAGCGACATGGCGAAGAGCAGGGTCAGCAACGCTTGACGGACGGGGTGACGATCGACGCGCATGGATCCTCGTGAAACGTGCCCTTCGGCACCAGGTCCCGAACTCCCCTCGGAGCCCGCGGTCGGCGGGACACCGCAGGCGCCCGCACAACTCGGCGAGGCGAAAGGTGGCCGATGGTACGGAGGAACGCCCGTCGCGATCAAGACCGCGAACGACCTGCGCCTCCATCATCCCCCGCACCGGCCCCTACCGGACCTTCGGCGTTCGGCCTCTCGCCCCGTTTTCTCAAGTATTTCGACACGCGCCGCGCTTGTCTGGCATCACGGAAAAGTTGACGACGGGCCCCGATCGCCGGCAGGCTACGATGTAAGGCAAAGTAATCATGAGTGCGCACGATTCCGTGATGACGATGCCGTCGGTGGGAGACGGCGGACGACGGCACGAGGTCCTCGGGATCCTGTGCGGCGCCGCCAC
>CAIKNO010000054.1 GCA_903828805.1 uncultured Sandaracinus sp.
CAGCGGCTGTGTCGGGCGCACTCGACGGCGACGCGCTGGCGGACCTCGTGGTGATTCACCAGGCGAACCCCTTGGCCCAGTGGCCGAGCGAGCTCTGGGTGTTCGGCGGAGGCGCGATGCCCACGCGGCGTGCGGTGCTCCGAACCGCGGCCGGGGCGCACGCTCTGACGCTTGCCGACCTGGACCGCGACCGGGCCCTCGACATCGTCGTCAGCAGCGACGAGGAGTCCAGGGTCGAGGTGTTCTTCGGCGACGGACAGTCCGCGTTTCCGACCCATCCGAGTGTCGCCGTGCCCCATCCCGGATCCATCGTCGTCGGCGACCTCGACGGGGATGGGCAGGGCGACGTGCTCGTGGAAGGCGAGACCCTCGTGTGGCTGCACGTGGATGCCGATCGGACCCTGTCGGCCGTCCCCATCGCGGTCGAGCGGCCGCTGCGAGGCCTCCAGCTCCTCGACCTCGACGGCGATGGGCGCGCCGAGATCGTGGGCTGGGATCATCCGCGTCTCGTCGCGTTGTCGTGGCGTGAAGGCCGAGTGGACACGCGGGTCCTGCTGGAGCTCGGCCCCGGCGAATTCGGGCCGAGGCGCCAGTGGCTCGCCGATCTCGGCGGAACCGACGGGCCCACGGCCGCGCTGCTCGGCGTGAGCGACATCCCGGGCGCACGCAGCCTCGAACTCGTGCTCGTCCCTGCCATTGCGTCGCAGGAGGCGCCGCCGACGGTCGTCGTGGGGGAGCGGCGCGAACTGCAGGGGGCGCCCCTGGAGCTGCGAATCCCCCTACCGGATGCCCAAGGACAGGCGCGGTGACGGGCCCTCAGGCCGCGATGATTCTGTACACCTCGCCCGACGCGAAGAGCACGTAGAGCTGGCCCGACTGGTCCTCGGCGAACGACACGATGTACCGCCCGGGGATCGCGTTCAGACCATCGAACGTACGGAGCGCCGCAGGGGCTCCGTCGCAGAGACGAAATCCGGCCGTGGAGCCGTTCAGGTCGGCGAACACGTAGGCGCCCGCGAGCGACGGGATCGCGGTTCCGCGGTAGACGTAACCGCCCGTCACCGACACCCCGTTGTCGGGGATCGTGTCGGCCGATTCGTGTGCGTACTCGTACACGGGCGCCGTGTGGGTCGAACCCGCGCGCAACGGTGCACCCCCGCGGAACGGGTGATCCCCCTCGAACGCGTTCCACCCATAGTTCTCGCCGCCCACCGAGCTGGCCGGCTGCATGTCGATCTCCTCCCAGAGGTTCTGACCGACATCGGCGATCCACAGATCCCCGGAGGCGCGGTCGAAGGAGAAGCGCCACGGGTTGCGCACCCCGTACGCCCAGATCTCTTCCCGCGCCCCGGACACACCGCGGAACGGATTGGTCGACGGGATCGCATACGGAGTCGCGCCATCGACATCGACGCGGAGGATCTTCGCGAACAAGGTCCCCAGGTTCTGCCCCGTGCGGTCGGGGTCATTCGCGCCGCCTCCGTCCCCGAAGCCGACGTAGAGGTAACCATCGGGGCCGAACGCAATGAAGCCGCCATTGTGATTCGGGCGGCTGTCCGTCCCCGACTCGAGGACGGTGGTGATGGCGGCCTCTGCGACATCCGAATCGCCCGCGCTGCGCCGCCCTTCCGCGACGAGGTTCACCGTGCGGCCATCGGTGGGGGTCAAGCCGAGAAAGAACCGACCGTTGGTCGCGTAGTCCGGATGGAACGCGATCGAGAGCAACCCCCGCTCATCGCCGCCTGCGCTGCCGTAGCCACCCGTCTGGCTCCGAATATCGAGGAATGGCGTACCGAGCGTCGTGCCGCCACGAACGATGAGGACGCGGCCGCGGCGCTCCACCACGTACAGGTCCGTGCTCCCCGGAGGCTGCGCGAGGAAGACGGGTTCCTGGAATGCCCCCGTGGAGATCCGTTCCCCGGTGAGGTCGGGCAGCGGCGCATCGCAGGCGGTCGGGATGCCGGAGTCCGTGCCAGCCCCCGAATCGACGACGCCCCCCGCGTCGCTGGCGCCGCCGCCATCGCTGACCGCCGAGCCCGCATCGACCTCGCGGCCAGCGTCGTCGCCCGAGGCCGCATCGCGCGCGGCGCCGCCGCCATCGACGGCCGAGTCTGCGGGATCACCGCATCCTCCGCCGAGCGCGAGGACAAGACCAACGATCAAGATGGAGCGACTGCGCATCGATGTCTCCTGCCGCCCGCCCAGCGCGGGGGTTGCAACGATGCACCTTACCCGGTCGAACGTCACGTGCGCCGAGCGAACCTCGCCCCCCGCGCTAGACTTCATGCCGATGGGTCGCCCGCAGCACGCCCACCCGCGCTCGCACCACGCGATGTGGTTCGCGTCTCTCGGGTCCCTGTCCGTGCACGCAGCCCTGGCCGCGCTGTCGTACGGCGCTGGGACGCCGGTGGAGAGGGCGTTCAGCCCGTCCCTCGAGTTGCCGTTCTCCATCGAAGTCACCGCCCCTCCCGGGCCGAGCGATGCCGCGAGGCAGGGCGCGCCGCCCACGCTCCACGCGGGCGGTGCAGACCCACTCGACAACGTCGATGGGCGCCATCGGCGCGAGGCCGGGGACGCGCGAGGGTCCGCGGACGTCATCATGCTCGTCCCCCGCGTGAGCGAGGTGACGCTGAGCGATGCGCCGATGAATGTGTCGAGTCGGGCACAGACCCAGCGGATCGCGACCGCCCGGGATCGTGCCAGCGCGGAAGACCGCCGCGCCACCCCGCACCCGTCGATGGAACGCTTTCTCGCATCGGGTGCTGGCCCGCATCCGGAACGACGGCCCCTCGCTCGAAACGATGCGCGAACCGGTGCTCGGACCGCCCCCGCCGCCTCCGCCCGCGGCAGCGCGAGCCCGCGAGGGAGCCGCGCCGAGACCGGCTCGACCCCCATTCGCCAGGCCGGTGCCGTCGAGCGTTCCGGAGGCGCCGATGCCAGCCCGGGGCGCGGGATCCTCGATGGGCGAGGCGTTCGAGCACAAGAGGCGGCCGCCGTCTCCACCGGGCGCCCCACCCTCGACGAGGCGCACGCCGCCACCACCACCGAACTTCGGGACGCGCACGTGCGGGACGATGTGGACTCGGAGTTGCGCGCAGCACGACCGATGCAATCCGAGGTCGAGGCGAGCACCGCGCGCAGCGTGGTCGAGGCCGAAGGCCGCGGGGGCACGGTGGGTGAAGGTCGGCCGAGCGCGGGAGTCGGTTCACAGACCGGCGGCCAGGCGAGGGCGCTCGGCCCCGGCACAGGGTCGTGGGACGTCCTCGACCCCAGCGATCCGAGCTACCGTCGGTGGTTCGTGGAACTCCGCCGTCGCATCGAGGACGCGCTCGTGTTTCCGCGCGCTCGGCAGCTCGCCATGGACCAGGGCACGGCCGTGTACGCGCTCCTCGTGCGACGCGACGGCTCGCTCGCGCGGCGGCCTCGCTTGCTTCGCTCGAGCGGGTTCGCCGACCTGGACGAGGCGGCACGCTTGGCTGTCGAGCAGTCCGCTCCGTTCGGCCCCGTTCCCTCCGACCTCGTCCCCGCCCGGGACGCCGTCGAAGTCCGGATCCCCATCGAGTTCTCGAACCCGATGTTTCATTGAGCCCTCCCCCAGCCGGCCTGCGTCACGCTGAAGTCGGGGAGGCGAGTTCAGCGGGCGGTCAGCAGGCGCCGCCAATCCGTGGGCAGGTCGAGGAACCCCTCCCCATGCAGGTAGTCGAAGAGGGCATCGTTCACCGCCGCGCAGATCTCGCTGTGAATCCGAGGGTCCGACACGAAGCGAAGCGTCGCCTCCCGGAAGCGCCCACCGTCCGCCGAGACCGTCCGTACGATGGAACTCTGAACGTCGGCGGCCAGGCGCTCGAGAAAGGCGCGGTCGAACGTCGCGCGGAAGCGGGCGAACTGCTCGATGGTGAGCTTGTGCCCCATCTCGTGTCCCGTCGCCACGTCGGAGCCTCGGATGACTTCTCCGCTGAACGCATCGAGGTCGCGAGGAAACACCTCGCGAAGGAAGCGGGTCAGGGCCGTACGATACACCTCGAGAAGGGTCTCGAGTTCGGGCGTCGTCTTCGACAGGAACGCCGAGCAGAGCTGTCGTTCGAACGCGTGCAGCCGCTCGACCGCGCGGTCGCGCACCTCCGGCGCGTCGACGGGGAGCGCGGACAGTTCAGCCAGCAGCGTCTCTTCATGGCGCTTCAACACGAAGTACAACGCCTGCTCGGGCCACGACGCCGCGGGGACCTCGCGGCCGCCCTCGGCCAATTCCGCGTAGAGCGCGGATTGGAAGAACAGCTGGCTGATCCGGCGCTGGACGTCCTCCAGCTTCCGCACCAGGAAACCGCTCCGTTGCGGGGAGAACAGCTTCTCGAGCAACCCCCTCAAGTTCTGGGTCAGTTCGCGCTCGACGTCCGCCCTGCGAACCGTGGTGCTGCGGCCGCCCGACATCGACCGCAGTCCCGCGACGACCTCCGCGGTGATGGCGTCGAGTTCTGCGTTGGTGGCGAGGCCTGCGTTGTAGTACTGAACCTGGGCCTGCAACTGCTCGTCGCGCAGTCGTAGCGCAACGGTGGCGGCGTCCTTGGGCGAAGCCCCGACCGCGGGAAGCGGAGGCGGAGACGTGCCATCGGGCCTCGAAGGCGGCGGCGGCATGCGCGGGATCGCGCGCCCGCTCGGCAGCGGAGGGGGTCCCACCCGACGGGGCGCCGGCGGCTTGTCCATCCCGCGATGGTAGCGCCTCCTGGGGTGTGGAGGGTAGGTTCCACCTCATGCCTCCGTCGAACCCTCCGTCGGCTCCGAGTTCGCTGTCGCGGCATCGAACGTTTCGCTGGAACGACGGCCGCGATGTCACGCGCTACCAGGCCGTGGAGACAAGCGAACGAGGACTCCGCTGGTTCGGATGGTCCCACGCCCCCGAGGACGGTGGCCTCCACGACGAGGCCACCCAGTCCTTCGCCGACTTCCTCCGGAACGGTCCCTCGCGCGCCGCGCCCCCGCACGTGACGCAGGCCCTGAAGCGGTGGATCGACGACCACGTGCTCGCGCCGTGACGGCCCGACGTCGGCACCGCTTCATGCTCGGTGACGGGCGATGGATCACCGTCGCGGCGGGTCCGAGCGCCGAGTACAACGACGAGTTCGATGGCGCGCCACTGCGCTTCGGCCGGGCCCTGCGAGCCCTGTCCGCCGCCCGACTCGTGGACGGCGAGACGGGCACAGCGCTCGGCACGGACTTCCTGCACCGTCTTCCGATGCGGGACTTCCATCGCCTGCGCGACCTCCTTCAGCGGATCGGATCGATCGCCCTCGAACCGGACGACGGCACATGCCGAAACTGCGATGCCACGCTGCCCTTCCGCCCGTTGGATTCCGATCCCCGCGACCTCGAACGGCCACCCTCGCCGGGTGTCCAGCCGGAACCGACCCTGGTGTTGCCACGGCGGGTTCGCCTGCCGAGGGGCGAGATCGCAGAGTTCTTGACGATGGGTCCCGTGAGTCTCGGTGACACGCTGCCCCTGCTCGCCGCGCTGGCGCGCGACGAGCGGCCGAAGCTCACCCCACGGATCCTGAGAGGGCTCGGCGTCGTGGCGGTCGGGACGTTGAGTCAGCCGGTCCTCGTGGCGCGCGCACTGGAGCGCGCCTGTCCGAGCGTCCGCCGCGCAATCGAGGCTCGATACCTGGAGTGGAACCATCCGGGAACGGTGGGGCCCCTCGTCTGCCCGGCGTGCGGGGCGCTGCACGAGGTTCCGACCCCATGGCCCCGGGAGTTCGAGCCCGAGGCGGAGTTCGAATCGGCCGACCACGGCGAAGCGTTCCCGAGCCTCGAGGCGTTCGAGGACTTGGTCGAGCGCATCGCCCCGGCGGTGTACGCGCGACGGGGCGTCCGCCATGTGTCGCTCCGGGTCGACCCCGGAGTGCCCGCGACCGACCTCGCCGGAGAACCGCTGCTCGGTAGCTACGAGCCGCTCCGAGACATGGACGATGCAGGCTACACCCGGCTCGAGTTCTGCGTGACGCTCTACCATCGGACCTTCGAGCGCATGTGGCATGAGGAGGGGCCGTACGATCTCGACGAAGAGATCCGGGAGACCATCGATCACGAGCTCGAGCATCACCTCCACCACCTGACGGGATACGACCCACTCGACGCGGACGAACGCGCCGAGGCCCGACAGACACTCCGCCGCCTCTACGGGGACCGAACGCTCGCGCGGCTCGCCATGCGAGAGGCCGCGGAGGACGTGATTGCATTTCTCTCGGCGACGCGGTGGCTCTTGCTGATCATCGCAGTCGGCGTGGCGGCGAGCGTCATGCTCGACCGGTGGCGCTGAGCCGCCGCTCCACCATGCGGTGTGCTCGACGGGGGGTTTTGACCTGCCGGCTGGATCACCATATCGTCCTCTCTCATCCATGCCCTCCCCCACGCTCGACTCCTTGGACTGGCTCACTGGGGTCGGCCTCGTGACCCTCGAGGAACGGCCCGATGGGACAGTCCTCGTCGTGGGCGAGAAGGCCGCGCTCCATCAGGACATCGTCTCCGCGCTGCACGCGCTCGTCGGCGGGACGCAGCGCACCGAGACGTGGCGCGCCTTGGTCGATGCCGCCCGAACCCTGGGTTCGGCGAGGGGGACGTTTCCGCAGGGGCAGCTCGCGCTGCAAAGCCTCCCCGAGGCGAGCCTCCGCGGCGTGTTCGTTCCCGCGGACCGAACGAGCGCCACCGTGATTCACGAACTGGCCAACGCGCTGACGGGCATCGCGGGCTGGGCTCAGCTCGCCAAGGGGAGCGGCCCGATGCCGGCCCGAGCGCGGGAAGCCGTGGACGTGGTCGCACGGGCCACACACGAGGCGCTCGAGACCGCCCAGAGCCTGTTCGGCGCGCTCCGGGGCGGCCGGACCGACGACGCGACGTGCGATGCGACGGACACGGTGACCGCCGCGCTCGCGGTGCTGACACCGCTGGCGATGGCCAAGCGGGTGACGCTCAGAACCGCGCTCGGAACGGACCTTCGGGCCCGGTTGCCTGGATCCGAGTTGCGCTCGGTCGTGACGAACCTCGTCAAGAACGCGATCGAAGCCGCCCCCCTATCTGGCGAGGTGATCGTCACCCTGGAGCGCGTGGGCACCGGCATCGTCCTCGCCGTCGTCGACGACGGCCCCGGCATCCCCGAGGCGATCCTTCCGAACCTGTTCCGACCGTTCCACACCGACAAGGCTGGCGGGTCCGGGCTCGGCCTCGCGCTCGTCCACGACCTCGTCCTCGCGCGGGCCGGAAGCGTGGGGGTCGACAGCCGACCAGGGCGGGGCACGAAGTTCGTCGTGCGCCTGCCGGAATCGGTGGCCGCATCCCGTGCCCCACTTCGCAGCGGTGTGGTCCGCCGGACCGCCGCGTTGACGTCGACCACGCCCGCCGATGCGCAGACAACGGCCGACGTCGGCACACCGGCCCGGGTCTTCATCGTGGACGACGACGACGCACTGCGTGAGTTCGTCGCCACCGCCCTGTCCGTGCGCGGCTACGACGTCGAGGTCGCCTCGACGATGCGAGACGCACTCGAGGCGGACGGCCCGTACGATCTGGCGCTCATCGACCTCCAGTTGCGCGATGCCCACGGAGCAGACCTCGCGAAGACCCTCCACGCCCGCGGCCTCGCGACGGCGATCGTGCTGATGACCGGCGGCGCGGTGCGCGGCGACGACGCCGCCGGCACCGCCGCGGTGCTCCAGAAGCCCTTCGACACGCAAGAGCTCCTCGATGTCGTGCAGCGCTGCATCACCGCCACCGCCCGCCCCCCCGCGGCGGCTGGCGAGGGGCCACCGCACGCCGCGACCCGTCGCTGAACCCGGGCGGCCACGGGTGCTCGCCGAGGGCCGCAGGCGACGTCACTGCGTCGAGAACAACTGAAGGCCGTACTCGCCGTACCCGGCGTACGCGAGCGCCCGGATGAAGAAGGGACCCGTCCACCGAGGGCAGATCGAGTCGGTCCCCTGACCCAGCACGGGAAAGCTGTCCGTCGCGGTGTCCTGCGCGATCGCGTTGCCATTCTCGTCGACGATGAACAGGTCGAGGTCGCTCATCGTCGGTCCGCCCACCCCGATGACCCGGTAGCACCGCCCGGCCTCGAGCATCGTCTCGAACCGCTCTTCCTGCCCGGCCTGCAAGAATCCGTGATGCAGCGGGGACGCCGCCATCATGTCGGGCGCGAACTGCTGGTAGCGAGCGAGCATGTGTTGCGACACGAAGTCCGGCGGCGGTCCGCTCATCGCCACTCCGACGGTGTAGACGGGCCCTTGGACCACGGTTCCTCCAGCCGTCGGCGGGGCCGAGACATCGACCTCGACGCGCTGCTCGGTCCGCACACGACCGCCACCACAACCGACCGCGGCCAGCGCGACCGCGATCCCAAAGCCTTCACGGAGCATCCCGGTATCCTCCTGCCGATCCTTCGGTGGATCGAATGCGGTAGTCTCGCCGGACTTCGCGACGATGGCGACCGAGAACACGAACGCTTCGACGCAATCGCCGACGGGATCCGTCGAGGGGCCGACCTCGGCGGACTCGGCCGACGAGGGAACTCCGGCGCTCGTGTGGCTCTACGCCCGGCATCACCGCGACCTTCCGGGAGCCATCCCCCTCACGAGGGAATCGACGACCCTCGGCCGGGATCCCGACAACCACGCGCCCATTCCGGAATCGGCCGTGTCTCGTCGCCACGCCGTGGTGGAGCGCCGAGGGGCCGACGGGTGCTGGATCTCCGACCACGGCTCGACCAACGGAACGCACGTCAACGGGCGGAGGATCGAGTGCGTCCGCCTCGCCGAGCATGACGTCGTCCGGATCGGCGACTCCCTGTTCCGCTTCGCGGAACGGGGCGGGTTCGGGTACGCCGCCTATCGACTGGACGGCCTCGTGATCCCGACCCTCCGACCGGTACATCACACGCTGCGCTCGGGGCTCCTGGGAGGACATCGGATCGATCGCGTCCTCGACCTCGTCTCGAAGGTCGCATCGACGCAGCTCTCGTGCGTCATCGAGGGAGAGACCGGCACCGGCAAGGAGCTGCTCGCACGTACGATCCACGAGGCGAGCGGCCGACAAGGCCCTTTTCAGGCCGTCAACTCGGCCGCGCTCCCAGCCACGCTGATCGAGAGTGAGCTGTTCGGAGTTCGGCGCGGAGCGTTCACCGGCGCGAGCCACGACAAGCCCGGACTGGTGCGGGCAGCCCACCGCGGGACCCTCTTCCTCGACGAGATCGGGGACATGCCGCTGGACGCACAGGCGAAGCTGCTCCGGGTCCTGCAGGAGCGCGAGGTCGTCCCGGTCGGCGGGACGCAGGGCGAGAAGGTCGACATCCGGGTCGTCTGCGCCACCCATCGCGACCTCGACGTCGAAGTCCGCGACGGACGGTTTCGTGGAGATCTGCTGGCGCGCCTGCGTGACTGTTCCGTCCGTCTTCCGCCCCTCCGGGAGCGCCTGGAGGACATCCACGGCCTGCTGATGCACTTCCTTCGCGGCTCCGGGCGACCGGACGCATCGTTCACGGTGGCCTTCTTCTCGGCCCTCGCCCATCACCGATGGCCTTACAACGTCCGCGAGCTGGAGAGCGCCATCAAGTTCGCGGTGGCCCTGTCCGCTGGGGCCACGCTGGACGTCGCACACCTTCCCGAGTCGTTGAGGCGCATCGACCGGATCGAGGCCGCCCCGGGCTCCGTGGCGGCACCGCAGTTCGACGGGGCCTCCGAGTCGGCGACCCCGTCGCCACGGAGGCCGACGCGGACACCGACCGCGGACGAACTCCGCGGGCTGCTGGTCCATCATCGAGGCAACGTCGCCGCCGTGGGTCGCGTCTTCGGCAAGCAACGGATGCAGGTTCATCGGTGGATGAAGCGGTACGGACTCGACGTCGACGACTATCGCTCGGAGGATTGAGCCAAGGCTCGCGAGGCCGCGCACAGCCAGCCGTCAACGAACGCACGCTCGTCTCGTCGAAGCCCGCCAGCGATGAAGTTCCACTCGCATTCGCCGCAGGCATGCGCATTGCTGAAGGCTGACAGGCGATGCCCGCTCGCCCGGTGCTGCGACTGCTTGATGACCGCACGTCCCCCCCCTACGCTCGTGGGATGGGCGATGAGGGCGGTCTCGTCGTCCCGCCTCCCGGGGACGTGAACATGGCGCAGAGCAGCAGCGGCTCGGACGGGGTCATCGCGCCGCATGTCGAGCGGAGCGCGCGCTCCTCGTCGGACGTCCAAGCGGGCGCGGGGCCGTCGGAGGGCGTCACGCCCGTCGCACCGCCGCCCATGGTACGCACCGCGTCCACCGCGGGCGCCCCTTCGATGCGACCAGCGGCCGCCGCCACGGCCCACGGGGGGGCGCTGCATCCGTGCGCGGGGCGCGACGTCGAAGTCCAGCGGTTGCTCGAGTCCTATCGCCGCGTCGTGCAGCACCGCGATGCCGAGCGCCTCGTCTTGGTCGAAGGCGCTCAAGGCATCGGGAAGTCACGGATCCTCGCCGATCTGCGCGGTCGCGTGCGGCTCGAGGGCGGGGTCGTGCTCGAAGGGCGCTGCGAGGCTGGGCGCGCGTTTGGTCCTTTCGAGGAGATCGTCGATCGTGCGTTCCGGTTCCTCGACGAGGTCGGCGTCGTGCCGAGCGTGGACATGGCCGGTCTCTCGTGCCGGGGTGGTTGCCATCGACTGTGGCACCAGCACGGCGCGCCTGAGTCGGAGTCGGAGTCGGGCCCCGACCTCCACGGCGCGCCCCCGGAGATCGCGGCGTTCGAGCGGCGCCTTCGGTTCTTCGACGCGGTCCACCAGCTGCTCCGAGACGTCGCGAGCGTGCGCCCCCCCGTGGTCCTGCTCCACCATCTGGAACGCGCAGACCGCGGCACGCTCGAGTTGCTCTCGTTCCTGCTCGATCTCACCCAGGACGGGGTCGCGCTGGGCGCGGAGGCCGTGTCGGCCCGTCTGCGCTTGCTCGTCATCGCATCATTGCGCAACGACGTCGCGGCCCTGTCGCACGAGGCGGTGGCGACGCTTCAAACGCACGCGGCCACGGAGCGCCTCCTCGTCGGCGCACTGGACGCCCAGGGGGTCCGCGCGTTCCTGATGAGCGATGAAACCGTCGCCCGCATCCTCGCGTCCACCGGCGGCAGCCCGGAGCGCATCGAGTTGCTCCTCGAGGCCGAACCTCTGACCCCGGCCGACCGGATTGCCAAGCGGCTGGCGCACCTCGACCGCGCTGGCCGCTCTCTGTTTCGCGCCCTCGCCGTCCACGGCCGGCCGGCCTCACTCGAGACGCTCGCAGCCATCGCCGGGTGCACGGTGGCTCAAGCATCGCGCCCCGAGTTCGCGCACTCGGACTTGCTCGCACGCTCGATCGTGGACAATCAGGTCCTGTTCGCATTCGAGCGCGCCAGCGACCGCGAAGGTTGTTACGAGCGTCTCCCCCACGACGAGCGCACCGCGCTGCACGCGCGCTGCGTCGAGGCATGCACCCGTCGGCTGGACCTGCAAGAGGCCGTTCGTCACGCGCTCGCGATGGGGGACGTGGACCGCGCATCGAACCTCGGCGTGGCCGCCGCCGCCTCGCTCGCGGCCCGACACGCTCACGCGGAGGCCGCGGAGTTGCTCGAGTCGCTGGTGCGCGCGACCGGCACCGAGACCCCCATCGTCATCCGCGAAGAGCTGGCCGAACTCTATCGAATCGCGGGCAACTATCGCGCGGCGCTGCTCCACGCACAGAGCATTCGCCAGGCGCGTCCCTCCGACTCATCCGCCGCTCGCCGCGTCGGCGACCTGCTCACGGTCGCCGGCGAATTCGAGGCCGCGGCAGAGCCCCTGGCGGCCGCCCATGCGCTCGCGACATCGGCGATCGAGACCGGCACGGGAGGGCACGGCGAAGTGGCCGAGGTCGAAGCCTCGCTCGCAGAACTTCGTTACCAACAAGGCCTCTACGAAGAGTCGCGGACCTGGGCCGAGCGCGCGCTCTCCCGCGCGCAGCAGGCCGCCGATCTGCGCATCGAGATTCACGCCCGGAACTCGCTCGGCAAGTTGGCCCTCGCACAGCGCGACCCGACCGCGGCCGTCACGCTCTTCGAGCGCAACCGCCTGGTCGCGGCCTCCGTCGGACTCGGCCATCAAGAAGCACAGGCCCACACGAATCTCGGGGTCGCGCTGATGCTGCGCCGCGACCTCCCTGCGGCCGAGCTGGCCTGCCAGCGCGCCATCGAGGTCGCCACGCGGGCGAGCGACACACGCGATCGGGCCATCGCCACCGAGAATCTCGCGGTCATCGCGCATCTCGCACGCGACTACCGACGCGCGCTCAACCACTACCACGTGGCGGTGGGCTTGCTGAAACGCCTGGGCAACCGTGCGATGCTCGGCCGCGTCGCCAACAACCTCGGCGAACTGTACTTGTCCCTCGGCGACCGCCTGCGCGCACGGGCGCTCTCGGACCTCGCGTCCCACGTGAGCGGCAGCGGCGGACCTCCCCTCCGCGCCGCCCAGCGTCTGCGCCTTCGAGGGCGTATCGACGCAGCCGACGGCTCCACCGCTTCGGCCCGCGCGGGCTTCGAGGCCGCCCTCGAGGCCTTCTCGGCCCTTGGAGATCTTCGGGCGGCAGCCGACGTGCGCCTCGAACTCGCGCGGCTCTTCCTCGCGGATGGCGACGTCGAACGGGCGCGCACCGCGCTCGCCGAGGTGACGGTCGAAGCGGTGCCGCAGCGGGCCGCCGACATCGCCTTGGTCGAGGTGGATCTGGCCCGTGCGGCGGGCCTCGACACCCTCGCAGCGTCACGCCGGGCGGTGGACGTCGCAGGCGCCAGCGGCGATGACGAACTCGCCTTCGGCGCGCACGTGCGTCTCGCTCGGGCGCTCGGGGACGCCGGTGACGTCACCCAAGCCGCGCGGGTCCTCGAACAGGTGCAGGAGCTCGATCGAAAGCTCGCGACCCACGTCCCCGATGAGGCGATCACCGCGTGGAGGGACCGCCCGGCCCGCGTCGAGTGGATGGACGTGCAGGCGAAGCTCACCTCCACGTGGGTCGCGACGCGGCCCGACTTCGTGCCGCCCCCCCGCGCCCTGGTGATCCGCGATGCAGGGGGTACGACCGACGGCCCGCGGAAAGACCCCAGGCTCGAGCGCTGGCGCAAGAAGTACCCGCACATCGCTGGAAGTTCCGCCGCGATCACGGGCGTGATGTCGGTCCTCGACAAGGTCGCGGCCTCGGACGCCATCGTGCTCGTGCGCGGCGAGAGCGGCACAGGCAAGGAACTCGTCGCCGACGCTGCGCACCACAACTCGCCGCGGGCGGGCCGGCCATTCGTCAAGGTCAACTGCGCCGCCCTGGTCGAGACCCTCTTGCTCAGCGAGCTCTTCGGACACGAAAAGGGAGCCTTCACCGGCGCGCAGGCACGAAAGAAGGGGCGGTTCGAGCTCGCCGACGGCGGCACGCTGTTTCTCGACGAGATCGGCGACATCTCGCCCAAGACGCAAGTCGCACTCCTGCGTGTGCTGCAGGAGCGCGAGTTCGAGAGGGTCGGTGGGACGCAACTCATCCACGTCGACGTCCGCATCATCGCCGCGACACACCGTGACCTCGAGAAGATGGTGAAGGACGGAACGTTCCGCGAGGACCTCTCCGACCGCCTGCGCGGCGTCACCGTTGAGATGCCCGCGCTGCGCAAGCGGCTCGACGATCTCCCGGAACTCTGCGACCGACTGCTCGCGCGGATCGCGGACGAGCGCGGCGAGCCCGCCAA
>CAIKNO010000055.1 GCA_903828805.1 uncultured Sandaracinus sp.
ATGACGTTGGGGGTGACGCTCGATCACCGCGTGCTCGACGGCGCGCAGGGGGGCCAGCTCGCGGGGGCCTTCCGGGCCGTGCTGGAGGACCCTTGGGGAGCCCTCGGCGCACCCGTCGGCGACCCGCCGGCACGCGGGCCCAGCGCGCCCGCGCAGGCGTGACTTCGGGCATCGTCGGGCAGCGCAGCGCGCCGGAAAGCGAGCCTCGAGGGCGGCGCGCCGCCGCCGGCCGTCATCCTCGTCTCGAGCTCGAACGGCTCGGCGGCGACGGTCACGTTCCCCATCACGCCGACGTTCAGCGCCGTGGCGACGCTCCAGGTCTCTCGCGGGTCGAGCGACACCGGCGGGGACGTCCTCGATGCGAGCGGGATCACCGCCGCGGCCGTCTGCGGCGATGGCGTGGTGAACGGGATCGGCGAGGCCTTCGACGACGGCCATGCGCTCCACACGGATGCGTGTCCCGACACCTGCGTGGGTGCGCGGTGGGGCGACGGCTTCGTGCAGGCGGCCATGGAGTCCTGCGACGACGTGAACACGTTCAACAGGGACGCGTGCCCCAACACCTGCCAGGTCGCGCGCGGGCGGTCGTTCGGGCGGTGCCGCCCGAGGCACGTCGATCTTCGCGCGCGGCCTCGGTGCGACCCTCCTGGTTCGTCGCCGTCGCCGGTGCAGGTGCAGGCATAGCCGTCCTCGCCCTCGAGGTGGCCGCCCGCACGAAGCGTCGTGGGGGCTCCCTCGGCGCAGGAAATGCTGGGCGGACAAGCACCGGCGCCACGGAGGGACCACGTGCCGGCCCCGGGGCGCCCCGACGCCGCGCACACCGCCTTGGAGCCGAGGGGCCGCACGAGATCACTTTCGCGCCGCGTCCCCCGGCTGGTACGCTTGAGGGGGTCGCGCGTCGGGTCGACCGATCGGACCCGATCACGTCGCGCGCGCCACGCACGGAAGGGAGATGTATGAAGACGATCCGGACCGTCTGCTTCGCGGGGCTCGCATGGCTCACAGCCTGCAGCGGCGATCGCACGACTCCCGACGCAGCTCCACCAGGGCCCGTCGCCGATGCCGGGCGCGGGGACGCGGGCACCGTGGACAGCGGCGCGGCACCAGGCCTCGACGCCGGGGCGGAGATCGACGGGGGCGCCGCGCTGGGCGGCCGCTCACGCTACTTCCCGGGCGGTTTCTTCACGGAGGACGTCTCGGCCGCACCGGCCTCGCCGGAGTCCGCCAGCATGATCGCGGCGCTCCGCGCGGCAGGCGGCTGGGGCAACGGCGACGTCTTCCAGATCGACTTCTCGCTCGACGTGCTGACCGACGACGGCTCGACCGCGCCGATGCCGTTCGAGCGCACCGCGGACTTCTTCGAGCCCGACTGCGATGTCGCCCCCGTGCCCCTGCCCGCGGGGGGCCACCTCGAGGGCGAGGACGGCTACGCGTGCACCGGCGACGGCGACTGCCACCTGCTCGTCTTCGTGCCCTCCGCGAGACGCCTCTACGAGATGTGGCGCGCGAACGTCCAGGGCGGGATCTTCCGCGGGGGCTGCCTGGCGCTCTGGGACACGGGGCGCGTGGTCGGCGCCGAGGGGCGAGGCCCGCAGTGCACGAGCGCCGACGCCGCGGGCTTCCCGATCGCACCGCTTCTGTTCACGGCCGACGAGGTCGCGGCCGGAGAGATCACCCACGCGATCCGCTTCATCCTGCCCAACGACCGCGTCCGCATGAGGAGCTACGTCCCGCCGGCGACGCACGGGACGAACACGAGCGGCGGCCCGACCGCGCCCTCGTACGGCGTGCACCTGCGCTTGCGTGCCGACTATCCGCTCGACGCGCTGCCCAACGAGGGCGCGCGCACGGTCGCGCGGGCACTCCAGCGGTACGGCATGTACCACGCGGACGGCGGCCAGATCGCCCTCACCGCGCAGAGCGACAGGAGCAGCGCCGCGCGCTGGGACGGTTTGCTCGGTCCCCGCGACCTCGCCGCGCTCGACGTCGAGGACTTCGAGGTCATCGCCCACGGGCCCGCGGTCCCGGTCACGTTCGATTGCGTCCGCGCGCCCTGATCACGGGGAACGGAGCGTCACCCCGGCGAGGGGACCTGTCGACCGCGGCGCCACTGCGGCTTGCTCGGTCTTCGATCCGAAGCGGATGTGACCTCGAGTGCGGCGGGCGATGCGGTCCCGAGCGACGAGAGCCGCGATGGCGGCGCGCTCGCGAACCGAATCCACCCCTCGAGTGGCGCGCCCGCAGGAGGAGCGCGAGGCGCCCGAGCCCGAGCGCCGCGCGCGGAGGCCTGCACGGCGCGGGCGCGAGGCCCGCGAGCCCCGGGTCGCAAGTGGATGCGGCGCTGCCAAGGGGGGCAGGGCCTCGACGGTGGGGCACCGACGGTGGGGCACCGACGGCCCGCGCTCATCGGGCGGCGCGCGCGGACTCGAGCCCGCAAGCCACGAGATCCACCAGTCGGCGCACGAACCCCGCCGTGACCGGCGCGCGCTCCACGAAGGCGCGGTGCAGGATCGCGCCCGCGATCGCCGTGAGCGCGGTGCGGACGTCCGCGCGAGGCGCGAGCTCGCCCCGCGCGGCGGCCCGTCGAAACAAGGCGCGCGGCCCCTTCGCTCGGGCCCGGAGCAACGCCGCGGCGATGGCCTGGACCTCCGGGTCCTCGCCCCCCGCCAGCAGCGTGAGGAGGACGCCGCGGCCGAGCGGCGACGCGACGAAGGCGACCGCTTGCATGGCCATCGCGCGCATGTCGGTGCGCAGCGAGCCGGTGTCGGGCAGCGCGGCCTCGTGCCCGAGCGCCCGCTCGAGCGCGGCGGCGACGAGCGCGCCCTTCGTCGGCCACCGTCGATACACGCTCGTCTTGTTCACGCCCGCGCGCTCCGCGACGGCGGGCACTCGGAGCGTCTGCAAGCCCGTCGCCGCGAGTTCCTCGAGCGTCGCGTCGAGGACCCGCGCCACGACGGTCGCTCCCCGGCGTCGCAGCGGCGGTCGCGGCGGGGCCGAGGTCGGACGAATCGCTGCGGCGCGCGGCATCTGGAGAGTCTACCGAGCACCGTCGGGCGGCGACGAGGGCGACGAGGGCGACGAGGGCGACGAGGGCGACGAGGGTGTCACGGACCCGCGCGCGAGGAAGACCGCCTCGTAGTCGTCGACCTCGGTCCCGAAGAGCCGATCCCACAGGCGCGTGTGGAGTCCGTAGTTTCCGCGCAGGCGCGTGTGGTGGAGGCTGTGGAAGGTCGCGGTGTTCGTCCAACGCACGAGCGGCACACGGAGGATCCAGCGCGGCAGGAGCTCGTAGCCGAGGTGGGCCATCACGTTGTTGCCGAGCCCCACCACCTGGAGCACGCCGAGCGCGGCCATGGGCACCGGCAGGAAGATCGCGGCCGGCACGACCCACGCCGAGAGCACCAGCGCCTCGACGGCGTGGAACGAGTACGAGGTGAAGGGGTTCACGTCGACGCTCTTGTGGTGGACCGAGTGGACGTGCCGGAAGAGCCAAGGACGGTGGAGCAGGCGGTGCCAGCCGTAGAACCACGCGTCGTTGAACACGAGCCCCGCGACGACCCACGCGGCCACCACGCGCAGCGGCGCCGGCGCGTCGGAGAGCCGCGCGAGGCCGGCCCCGTGGAGCCACATCAGCGCGCCCGCGCTCACGGCGCCCGCGAGCAGCGTGACGAGCGTGTGGCCGAACTCGCGGCGGATCTGCGCTCGGTCCACCCGGCGCGGGGAAGGGATGCGGGCGTCGCGGAGACGCTCACGCCCCCAACGCCACACGAGCGCGTACACCCCGCACACGAGGGCGAAATACCCGAGGGCCTGGGTGGTGAACGCACCGAGGAGGGAGGGAAGGAGGGACGCGAGGGAGGTCGTCATGCTCGTCTCGGAGAGATATCACGCATCGCAACATGCAGTTGCAATACGACCCGATCAGAGGCCGCCGAAGTCGGCCGCTACGGCGGCGGAGCCACGGCTGCGGGAGCCTCGGCCGCGGGAGGCTCGGTCGCGGGAAGCATGGCCGGCGGGGACTCCACCGACGGGCCGGCGGGGGCCGGCGCGTCGTCCTCCTCGGTCCACTCGGCAGACACGACGTCGTCGCCGCGCGGCGGCGCGACCGGACGGGGCAGCCCCGCGCTCCCGCACGCGACGAGCATCGACCCCACGCCCCAGAGAACGACCGCGCGCATCATGGAACATCCCCCTCCGAGGCTGCCCCCGGCAAGCCCGTCCGTAGCCATGGCCGCGACCGCTCGTAGGCCTCGAGCGAGACCTGCGCGCCCGCGGGCTCCCCGCGCCACCGCAACGGCAGCGGCACGTGATGCACGCCATGCGGTCCGAGCGGCGCGAGCCTCAAGCGCAGCACCCCCGCGCCGTCGGGCCCCTCGACGCGTCGCACGACCGCCGTGCCGCGCAGCGACGCGAAGAGCCTCTCGTCGATCGCGGCCGCCGCCGGGAGCGTCACCTCCACGACCGGCTCGGCCACGCCCTCGCTGCCCGTCGCCTCGACGACGATCTCGAAGGCCGCGCGCTCGCCCGCATGCCCCCGCTCGCCGTCGAGCCGCAGCGAGAGCGGGGCGTCCGACACGGCCCGACGGTCCGCGAGGACCCGGGTCTCGCCCCGCACCCACACCGGCGTCGCCGACCGCACCCGCAACGTCGCCCCGGCGGGCAACGCGAGGACGGCCACCCCGTGCCCGAGCTCCACGCGCCGCTCGACCCCCATCGATCTGCACCTCGACGGCGTCCGGGCCCGCGCCGCCGAACGCGCCGTAGGTCGAGGCCGCCAGGGTCCAGAACACGCCCTCGGTGCCCAGCTGCCGACCGAGGTACGCGCGCCGGACGAGCTCGGGCAAGAGCGCATCGACGAACGCGTCCTGGCCGAGCTGACGGCCCGCGATCGCGAGCGCGAGCGTGCCCACGTGGGCCTCCGCCCCCGACGCGTCGAAGCCGAGGCCGGGCCGCGCCTCCGCGCGCGCACGCTCGAAGAGCGCGCGGCCCACCGAATCGCCTGGGTCCACCAGCAAGAGCGCCGCGGCCACGCGGGCCATCGTCGAGGGACGGCCGCGCTCGGTCGACAGCGCGCGCCACCCGTCGGTGCGCAGGGTCTCGATCAGCTCCGACACGGGGTCGAGGGGCCCCCTCGGCACACCGGCGCCGCCTGTGCCCATGGGGG
>CAIKNO010000056.1 GCA_903828805.1 uncultured Sandaracinus sp.
GGCCCGTGCGCTCCCCCGCCCCCTTCGCCGCGCGCGCCGCGGTCCTCATCCTCGCTTGCTGCGCGATGACCGCGCCGACCACCTCCGCCGATGCGCAGGAGGCCGCGGCGGCGCCCGCCCGCGTGCCGCCACAGTTGCTGCAGTTCGTGCCGGCCTCCCACCCGGAAGGACTCGAGGATCGGGACGCGGTCGTCGTGCTCGAGATCCTGGTCGCGGTCGACGGCGCGGTGAGCGACGTCCGGGTCGTCGAGGGCCCCGGGGAGGGCTTCGACGAGCGGGCGCTCGAGGCCGCGCGCCAGTTCCGTTTCGAGCCCGCACGGATCGGCGAGCGCGCCGTCGCCGCCCGGATCCGCTACCGGTACGTGTTCGAGGCGCGCGTCATCGAGACCGTCGCCGTGACCGAGGAGGGCGAAGGCACCGCCGAGGGTGAAGGCGCCGAGGGCACGGTCGCGGGCGAAGGCTCAGCGGAGGGCGAAGGCCGCGTCGAAGGGGACGGCACCGGAGGCGGCGACGCCGAGGTGCCGGGCGACGAGCCCACGATCTTCAGGGCGCGCGCGCAGGTCGAGCCGCCCCCCCGCGACGCCACGCGGCGCGAGCTCGGCCGCGACGTGCTGACCCGGATGCCCGGCACCCGCGGCGATGCGCTCCGCGTCGTCGAGCTGCTGCCCGGCGTCGGGCGGCCCTCGTTCGGAGGCGGCGTGCTGATCGTCCGCGGCGCAGCGCCGGGCGACTCGCAGGTCTTCCTCGACGGCAACCCTGTGCCGCTCCTCTATCACTTCGGCGGCCTGACCAGCTTCTACAGCTCCCAGCTCCTCAACCGGATCTCGTTCGTCCCGGGGAACTTCTCGGTGCGGTACGGCCGGAAGATCGGCGGCATCCTCGAGGTCGATCCCCGCGATCCGCGGCGCGATGGGTTCCACGGCTACGTCGACGTCAACTTGCTCGACGCCTCGCTGATGCTCGAAGGGCCCATCGACCGCCACTTCGGCTTCGCGGTCGCGTTCCGGCGCAGCTACGTCGACGCCGTGCTCGCCGCCGTGCAGCAGAACATCCGCACCATCTCGTTCCTCACGGCCCCCGTCTACTACGACTACCAGGCCATCGCGACGTGGACGCCGACCGACGCCGACCGCATCCGGCTGCTGGTCTACGGGTCGAGCGACGAGCTTCGCCTCTTGCTCGCCAATCCGTCCGACGGCGACTTCGCGGTGCGCGGCGGCTTCGGCATCTCCTCGCAGTTCCACCGAGGACAGGTCGGCTGGCGCCACCTCGAGGGCTGGATGGAGCAGGAGATCCAGGTCGGCTTCGGCCTGAACCGGACCGAGTTCGGGATCGGCGAGGCGCTGCGGCTGCGCGGCAACTTCCTTCCCTTCAACGCGCGCTCCGAGTGGCGGATGCAGCTCGGCCGTCAGGTCCGCACCATCGTTGGCCTCGACCTGCAGGTCACCCCGCTCGAGCTCACGTTCCGGGGGCCGGCCGCGGGCCAGAGCGAGGGCAGCCCCTCGCAAGGCGGCTCGCTCGGCACGAACACGGTCGACTTCTCGAGCGGGCAGACCGTCGCCTACCGTCCGGCCGCCTACGTCGAGACCGACCTCACGCTCGCCGAGCGGCTCGACCTCGTGCTCGGGGTGCGCGCCGATTGGTACCGCGAGATCCGGCGCCTGACGGTCGATCCGCGCGTCACCGCGCGCCTGCGCCTCACGGACGCCGTGACCCTTCGCGGCGGCGTGGGCATCTTCTCGCAGCCCCCTGAATTCCAGGAGTCTGCGGCCCGTCTCGGCAACCCGGACCTCGGCCCCATCCACGCCCTGCACGGCAGCGTCGGCGGCGATCTGCGGCTGCCCGAGCAGGGCTTCTCGCTCACGGTCGACGCGTTCTACAAGCACCTCTGGGATCGCGTCGTGGCGACCCCCCGCGGGCAGGCGCCGTTCTTCACCAACGGCGGCATCGGTCGCATCTACGGCCTCGAGGTGGGCGCCCGGCTCGAGCCGAGCGGCCCGCTGCCCGTCTTCGGCTTCCTGTCGTACACGCTCTCCCGCAGCGAGCGGCAGGACGGCCCCGAGCAGGCCTGGCGCCTCTTCGACTTCGATCAGACGCACATCCTGACCCTCGCCGGCGTGTGGCGGATCGGCGACGGCTGGGAGGCCGGAGGCACGTTCCGCCTCGTGAGCGGCAACCCCTTCACCCCCGTCACCGGCGCGGTGCAGGACGTGCGCACCGGCAGCTATCAGCCGCTCTACGGCGCGATCAACTCCGACCGCAACCCGTTCTTCCACCGCCTCGACGTGCGGGTGCAGAAGCGCTGGGACGTCGGCGACGTCGGGCTCACGCTCTACCTCGACATCCAGAACGTCTACAACGCGACGAACCGCGAAGGGATCGTCTACAGCTACGACTACTCGCAGACCTCGGACCTTCCCGGGCTGCCCATCCTTCCGTCGCTCGGCCTGCGAGGTGAGCTGTGAACCGCCCCTTCCTCCACGCGGCCGTCTCGGTGGTGCCCGCGCTCGCGCTCGCCTCCCTCCTCGGCGGCTGCATGAACAACTTCTCGCCGCCGTGGCTCGTGGAGCGCACCCGCATCGTCGCGGCGCGGGTCTCGGTGGACGCGGACGACACCCTCGCGTGGCCCTCCCCGGGGGACGCTGTCCACGTCGACTGGGTCGTCCTGACCCCCGCTGCGCCCGAGCCGGTCGCGGCGACCTTCATCGCGTGCGCGCCGCTCCCCGGCAGCCGCGGCGGACCCGCATGCATCCCCGGCTCGCTCGTGGTGTTGCCCCCGCGCGCGCCCGGCGTCGAGCCCCTGGTGACCGCGCTGACCGTGCCGGGTGTCGAGGCGCTCTCGGGCGCGACGAGCCTGCTGGTCGTCGGCGCGGTCTGCGCCGGAGGCGGCACGCCCGCCATCATGGGGCCGAGCCTCACGACGCCTCCCGAATGCGAGGGCGGCTCCGAGCCCCGCACGGCCGACCTCGTGACCCTGAGCATCCCGCTCGTCACGGACCCCGCGCTCGCCAACCGGCACCCCTCCGTCCGCGAGGAAGACTGGACCCTCGACGGTCAACCGTGGGCCGCCTTCGAGGGCGATCTGCCCTACGAGAACTGCGCCGCACGCACGCCCGACGCGTCGCTGCCTCGGCTGACCATCACCGTCGATCGCAAGCCGGTCGTCACGATCGGATGGAGCGAGGACGACCGCGAGACCTACACCACCGTGACCGGCGACCCGCCGGCGCCCGTGACCCGCGACGAGGTGTTGCAGTACTCGCACTTCACGACCGCAGGGAAGCTCTCGAGGGCCAACAGCGCCATCGACGACACCGTGGCGTCCGGCGCGCCCGCGACGGTGGACTGGACGTTCCCGCTCGCCGAGGACGTCCCGCCCGAAGGCCTGCTGGTCCGCATGAGCGCGGTGGTCCGCGACGGCCGCGGCGGCGTCGACCGCGCCGAGCGGGCGGTCTGCGTGGTGCGCTGAGGCGCGTCGCGCCGGACGTCCCTCGCGCCGCCGCGTCGTCCTCGGATGCGTCGTCCTCGGATGCGGCGTCCTCGGATGCGTCGCGCTCGGGTCGACGCGCCCGGGCCCTGCGTCCCGGGTTTCTTTGACAGGGGCGCGCCCCCTGACACATAAGCCTTCACGGGTACCGGATGGTCGAGCGCATCGGAAATTGTCGGCTCCTCGGGGAGATCGGCAGTGGGGGCATGGCCGTCGTCTACAAGGCGGTGCAGGAGCCGCTCGGGCGCACCGTCGCGGTCAAGGCCCTGAAGCCCAGCATCGCGATGGACAGCGGCTTCGCCAAGCGCTTCGAGCGCGAGGCCCACTTCATGGCCGCGCTTCAGCACGAGAACATCCTGCCGGTCTACGACTTCATCAAGGACCGCGGGACGATGTACATCGTCATGGAGTACGTGCAGGGCGTCGACCTGTACGGCCTCCTCGAGACGTCCACGCGGCTGCCCATCGACGTCGCCGCGATCATCACGCTGCAGGTCGCGCGCGCCCTCGATTACGCCCACTTCCGCGGCATCATCCACCGCGACATCAAGCCCGCCAACGTCATGGTCAGCCACCGTGGCGAGGTGAAGCTGATGGACTTCGGCATCGCCCGCGACGACCGACTCGCCGACCTGACCGACACCGGGGCGGGTCTCGGTACGCCGAGCTACATGTCGCCCGAGCAGATCCTCGGCGACAAGCTCGACTTCCGGAGCGACATCTTCTCGCTCGGCATCTTGCTCTACCAGATGATCACCGGGACCAAGCCGTTCGTCGAAGACGACGCGCGGACCGTGATGCAGAAGATCCGGCTCGATCGCTACGCGAGCCCCCGCAAGCTGAACACCGCCGTGCCCCGGGCGCTCGAGCGCATCCTCGCCCGCTGCATGGAGAAGATGCCCTCGAACCGGTACCCGACCACCCAGGGCTTGATCGACGATCTCCAGGATTTCCTCGCGTCCCGCGTGCCGATCAACCACAACGCGCGGCTGGTGATGTTCCTGCGGGAGGCCGGGAAGCTCACGGACACGCAGGCGGACGAGATCCTCGCGGCGAGCGCGCCCAACCGGGTCCGACGCACCGGCGGCGACCGCGCGATGCTCCGTCACACGCTGATGGTCCAGGGCGCGCTCTTCGGCGCCATCGTGGTGTCGGGCCTCGGGATCCAGGCGTGGAGCGGGCGCCTGTCCGGCGGCGACGACCGCTTCGGGGCCGAGCGCGGTGCCCCGGTGGTGCCCGAGCACGCCGGGTTCATCCGCTTCGTCGTCGAACCCTGGGCGGAGGTGTGGATCGACGGCCAGCACGTGCTCACGACGCCGAGCGCGCAGCGGATCGCGCTGCCTCAGGGGCGCCACTTCGTCCGGCTCTCGAACCCGTATTTCGAGGCCGTCGAGCAGGAGGTCTGGGTGAGGGAGAACGAGGTCCACCTCGTGGAGCTCACGCTCCCGGACCGACCCCCGACCGCAGCCGCGGCCCCCTCCCCTCGAGAGCCCTCGTCGGATGCCGGAGGGGCCCCACGATGACCGCGTCCCGGATCTTCCGCCGTGCGGGGCCGCCGCTCGCGGCGTGGCTGCTCGCGCTGGGCCTCGGAGCCACGCGCTCGCGCGCCGACGACCCGGCCTACGTGCACGTGGTGCGCGGCGGCGAGACGCTCGCGTCGATCGCCCAGCGGCACTACGGCAACCCCCGGCGCGAGAGCGTGCTGGTCGCCGAGAACGGA